>JAFUKH010000032.1 GCA_017467845.1 Lachnospiraceae bacterium
AAATTCCTGTTTACTCACCCAAAACACCTCCCACATTATGAACATTTTCACGCTCTAACCATGAACCCACGCTACTTCTCTTATGGATAGTGCCGGAGCAAATGATGAATTGGTCACTTCAATACATAAAGAAAAGTCCCAGAAATTCAGCATTTCCAGGACTTATCAATATCAATTTTTATCTTAGATTTTCGTGCTTACACAATACCCTGTGCGGTCATAGCCTCAGCAACCTTTAAGAAGCCTGCGATATTAGCACCAGCAACGTAGTTTCCTTCCATACCGTACTTCTTAGCTGCATCATCAAGGTTGTGGAAAATGTTAACCATAATGGTCTTAAGCTTAGAATCAACCTCTTCAAAGGTCCAGCTAAGTCTTTCGCTGTTCTGGCTCATCTCTAATGCGGAGGTAGCAACACCACCTGCGTTAGAAGCCTTACCAGGGCAGAATAATACCCCATTTGACTGGAAGTACTCAGTAGCTTCCATGGTAGTAGGCATGTTAGCACCTTCTGCTACTGCCATAACACCGTTCGCAACAAGTGCCTTAGCATCATCTAAGTTCAACTCGTTCTGAGTTGCGCATGGAAGTGCAATATCTACCTTTACAGACCACTGATTGGTTCCCTCGGTAGCCTTATCGTGATACTGTGCACTTGATCTAGCTGCTGCATACTCAGTTAATCTTGCACGCTTAACTTCCTTAACTTCCTTAAGAAGTGCTACATCGATTCCTTCCGGATCATATACCCAACCGGTAGAATCTGAAGCAGTAACAACCTTTGCACCTAACTGCTGTGCCTTCTCGATTGCGTAAATAGCAACATTACCGGAACCGGATACAGCCACAGTCTTGCCAGCGATATCACTGTTATTGCACTTTAACATCTCAGCAGTTAAATATAATAAACCATAACCGGTAGCCTGAGTTCTGGCTAAAGAACCACCGTAAGAAAGTCCCTTACCGGTTAATACACCTTCATATAATCCGGTTAATCTCTTGTACTGACCGTACATAAAACCGATTTCTCTTGCGCCAGTACCGATATCACCTGCAGGAACGTCGGTATCTGCACCTATGTATTTGTAAAGCTCAGTGATAAAGCTCTGGCAGAATGCCATTACTTCTCTGTCTGACTTACCCTTAGGATCAAAGTCAGAACCACCCTTACCACCACCGATTGGAAGACCGGTTAAAGAGTTCTTGAAAATCTGCTCAAAACCTAAGAACTTGATAATGCCTAAGTTTACGGAAGGATGAAGACGAAGACCTCCCTTGTAAGGACCGATTGCAGAATTGAACTGTACACGATATCCGGTATTTACCTGTACCTGACCGTTATCATCTACCCAAGGCACACGGAAAATAATCTGTCTCTCCGGATTAACGATTCTCTCAAGAAGAGCATCTTTCTTATATTTTTCCTCATTTGCCTCGATTACTACACGGAGTGACTCTAAAACCTCCTTAACTGCCTGATGGAACTCCGGCTGAGCTGGGTTCTTCGCTACTACTAACTCATAAACCTCATCAACGTATGACATTTTCATATCCTCCCTATATATTATTTTCTATTATGAAAAGCTTCTTTTGTAAAAAAAGTCGCAGGACTACCCATCCTGCGACCCCATTGTCACTGCTTTTCTCTATGATGTATTATAATACGAATTTCCAATTTATGCAAATACTTTATCGCACTAAATTAGAAAAGTTATAACTCTTTTTTTGGTGATTTTGCACAAATTACTGAGTTACAAATTCAGACTTCACATATCCCACCTGACCATCGTATGCAATCTTACACCATTCGCCTTCGACTGCAATAAGATCTACGCTGTCACCACCGGCAAGAACACCGATTCTTTCCGATTCTGTGGTAGCCTGAGAACGGACATTAATATTGGTGGTCGCAGTAACCTTACCGATAAACTGGCTGGAATCAACTGCCTCTGCCACGCTCAAATACTCCGACTTAATATAGCCCTCCTGGCCATCTACAATAATCTTACTCCATCCATTAGGACGCTGCTCTAGAACCTGCACTTTAGTGCCACCACTAATCTTCGAAATCTTCGTAGCCTGCTCACTGTCAGAACCACGCACATTTACGGTGGTAGTAGCTGTCGCATAAACAATCTGTGACTCTGCCGGTGCTGCTTCTCCACCCTCTGCTGGTGCAGCCTCTGTACCCTCGGCAGTACCTGCCTCACCGGTACCTTCGCCCTCACCGCTTTCTTCGCTTTCTGCTACCTGAGCTGCCAATGCTTCTCCGGTGGACTTCTGTACATCACTTACAATTTCCTGAATAAAGTAAAATAAATCTGCGTTATTAAGGAATGTCTCACTACACTCTACATTTACACGATTATAAAGCTCTACTACGTCATCCTGCAAATTCACTTCACGGATATATTCCAGCTCTTCCTCACTTACATCGCCTTCATTCAGATAATAGGTACCATCCTCGTTCATGCACACATAGAAGGTCTCCATACCGGAAATAACATCCTCAAAATCCTTTACAGTCATCTGAAAATATACATAAGCCAGGCAAGAACCCTCTACCGGGCCAGGCTTGGTATAAATCTCTAACACAGGATATGTCTCGATATACTCACTCATCTCCCTAATCTTGATTTCATCAGTCTCACTCATATAATTTGAAATCGACTTGATCGTCTCAATATCACCTGTAGCATATGCGTTATAATAAGTAGCTACCAGAGTGTAAATCTCTCCGGTTTCATTTTTCTCTAATAATACAACAGGAGGCTCTGTATTAATTACTTCCTCCTCAGAACTTTCCACTTCTTCCGAAGAACTGACAACTTCTTCAATATCTCTCTTTTCACCTGCCCCCAATGCAAATGAAACAGTCAACGCAACAGCAGCAATAATGATGACAGGGAAGACGATTTTGCTATGCTTTAAAACAAGTAAAGCAATCTTCTTTAATTTCTCTTTCAACATACTATTCACTCCTATTAGGGTTTCTGGTTACACAAGGTGATGTAAAATGCATCCGACAGGAATCGAACCTGCATTAAAGGCGTCGGAGGCCTCCGTTCTATCCATTAGACTACGGATGCAAATATTACAAAATTGTTACATCACCTTGTGTATAATACCACAAAAGAAATTAGATGTCTATGGGAAATTATAACTTTATAATTCTTTTATCTTTTCGATTATAAAAATACAAGCTGTCAGAAAGAACATCCTCCGGAGCAAGCTGCGTTCTATTCACCTCATAAATCATATCCTTCAGCACATTTCTGTCCGGTTCTTCCCGCATAGGCATAAGGATCACTTCATGGACAGAGCTTGGGATAATATAAAAATCCTTCCCAAGCTTATCCCCGATATGCTCCAGCACCTCCGGGTATAGAATAGTAGCTGCTCCCTGAATTCTCTTCTTATTGGTAAGCACATACATAGAAGCCGGGTCGATTTCATCTAATATCTCCAAATCCTGTGCTCCCAAAATCTGTTCCATCACAGAACGCATTCTCATTATCTCAAAAGGATACAGCTTAGATGTATTCTCCTGTGCCAGAGAAAACAATTCTTTCTCATCTGTGTGCCACATTTCCAGATGACTTCGCTGAATCAAGATAGCCCCCTCTCCAATCTGAGTATCTCCAAACGCATAATAAAAACAAATTGCTAAATCCAGATAGGGAATAAAAGGCACATCTGCCAAAAGCTCCTTATTATTCTCCAGATTCACAAGCCGGTATGCCACCCGATCTTTTACTTTTTCAAAATCTTTAAAAAAGTCCATATTGACGGCAAGCTCCTTAGGAACATTACGATAGCTGTCCACAATTGCTTCCACAATAGTGTCTATGGCAGTCCCTTTCTCATAAGCCTCATAAAAGCACTCCAGATATATGGTAGGCGAAATATTCTTCCCATCTTCCGTAATAATCAGCCCCCACAAACGTACCGAATTATTTTTTAATACGCTTCTTACTTTGACCTCTACAGTATCTCCCAGTGTTTCCTGTACCCGGTCTTTCACTAAATTCATAAAAACAGTAAATTTCATTTGATTTCCTCTCCTAATGTAAAAGTAAATCAAATAAAAAGACAGTGAACATTACGTTCACTGTCTTACAAGCTTCCAAATTAAACTCTTGATAAATACTCACCGGTTCTGGTATCAATCTTAATCTTGTCTCCAAGGTTAACGAATAAAGGTACAGAAACAGTAGCACCGGTCTCAACAGTAGCAGGTTTGGTAGCACCGGTAGCGGTATCTCCCTTGAAACCTGGCTCAGTATCGGTAATCTCAAGTTCTACGAATAAAGGTGGCTCAACAGAAAAAACATTGCCGTTGTGAGAACATACCTTACACATATCGTTCTCCTTAACGAACTTAAGAGCATCATCAACGGTATCCTCATTTAAAGCAACCTGATCATAAGTTTCAACATCCATGAAGTGATATAAATCACCATCAGAGTATAAGTACTGCATATCTTTTCTATCGATACGAGCCTGAGGACACTTCTCAGTAGGTCTGAAGGTTCTTTCAATAACACCGCCGGAAATAACGTTTTTAAGCTTTGTTCTAACGAAAGCTGCACCCTTTCCCGGTTTTACATGCTGGAACTCAATTATCTGGAAAATAGCATTATCCAACTCAATAGTAATGCCATTTCTAAAATCGCCTGCAGAAATCATGTTCTTATATTCCTCCTAAATAAAAAATCGCAATAGTAATTCTCTAATAGTCTACACTATGCATGGACAAATTTCAACTCTTTTTTTGTGAAATTACGTAATCTATAGCCATTAAATATCCATTTAAGCCCTGACCATAAATCTGGTTATCACATGCCGGTGCCGTCACAGAAATTTTCCGGAATTCTTCTCTCTTGGTAATATCCGAAATATGAATTTCACATTTAGGTACCACAATACTCTCCAATGCATCGTGAATCGCATAACTGTAATGAGTATATGCACCCGGATTGATTACAATACCCTCTGTTCCGTCAAAATAAGAATCCTGAATACGGTCAATAATTGCGCCCTCATGATTGCTCTGAAATACCTCAATTTCATTGCCGGTCTCCTCTGCTTTCTCTGCAATCTTCTTCAGCAGATAATCATAATCCTGTGCACCATATACTGCTTTGTCACGTATCCCTAAAAAATTCAGGTTGGGTCCGTTAATCACTAGTATCTTCATATATTACTCCTCCCCTACTCTACCTGTAATCTGTTCTAAAATCTCCTCTACGGAAAGCTGATCCACATCTATAATAAAGTCTGCACAGCTTTCATATGCAGTCTTTCTCTTCTCCATCAATTCGCAGATTTTTCCTTTCGGGTCTTCTCCCTGAAGAAGCGGTCTTGTGGTATCATTCTTCAATCTTTCGTACACCGTCTCTGGACGAATCCGTAGATATACCACAGTTCCCAAACATTTCAGTATTTCTCTGTTCTCTTCTCTTACAGGTGTTCCACCCCCCACGGAAATCACTCTGCTGGAAACAGTTTGCTCAAGTTCTGACAGCATCTGTGTCTCCAGCTCCCTGAAAAATCCTTCTCCCTCTGCAGCGAAAATCTCTTTAATCTCTCTCTGCTCTCTTTTTTCAATCAATTTATCCGTATCTTCAAAAATTCTACGCATGCGATAGGACAGGCGGATACCTACGGTTGTCTTCCCGCATCCCATAAATCCGATAAGTATTACATTGTTCTTTTTCATACTACTTTCTTGCCTCTTCCATCTGTCTGATACAGCCCTCTGCCACTTTTCTGGAAATACTCACATTATTCCAAAGCTCAAAGGCAATAACGCCCTGATATACAAGCATCTTAGCACCATTATATGCTCTTCCTCCATGAGAAGAAACAAGCTGCATAAATCTGGTATTTGCAGGATTGAAGATTAGGTCGTAGCCAACTTCAATTTTATCGTAAAATGCATCTTCTGCAATAATTACTTTTTCCACACCCGGGTGCATTCCCACACTGGTAGCCTGAATCACAATATATTTCTCTTCCTTAAGCACATCTGCATAGTCTTCCAAGGCATATGCCTTTGCAAAGTCCGCTCCTGCAAATCCGTTCACTTCATCTGCAATCTGCTGTGCTTTCTCTGGGGTACGGTTAAAAAGAATAACCCCCTCTGCACCCTTGTCATACAGCATAACAGCAACTGCTCTTGCCACGCCCCCTGCACCTAAGATGACTACCTTTTTTCCGGTGATATCCACACCATCATGAACCATAGCCCGGTAAAGTCCCGGCATATCCGTATTATAACCTTTATATCCGCCCTCCACGCGTACCAATGTATTCACGGCTCCGATTCGCTTAGCCAACGGATCAATATCCACCAGATACTCCAGCACATCACTTTTGTATGGCACGGTTACATTACAGCCCAGAAGATTTAAGGCATAAGCTCCCTTCACTGCAGCTTCTAAATCCCCCTGCTGCACATGAAATGGCACGTAAACCATATTCTTACCCGTTTCTTCTGCCATGAAATTCTGAATCAGCGGAGACATAGTATGCTCCACCGGATTGCCGATTAATCCGCAGGTTCTTGTATGACCGTCATATATCATTTATTTTCCCTCTTTTCTCTTTAGACTTTTATGATAGAAATAAAGTACAATCCACTCCAATCTTCTCTTGAGCACAATCTGTATTTCTTCCTTGGGATGGATAGGCTTTACCAGAAAAGACAGAATTCCGCTGCGCTTCGCTCCCCATACATCTGTAAAGAGCTGATCCCCTACAAACAGCGTATTTTTCTCATCCGTTCCCATCATTTCCATAGCCTTCCGATAGCCCTTACGTGATGGCTTGTCCGCCTTAAAGATATACTTTGAACCCACTGCATCTGCAAAGCTTTTCACTCTGGGCTCCTTATTATTGGACAGGGTACAGGTATCAAAACCAATCTCCCTAAGTCTTTTAAAAAAAGCTATCGCCTTCGCATCTGCCGGTGCACCATGAGGAACCAAAGTATTATCCACATCAAAAATCACCCCACGGTATCCCTTCCTATAAAGGCTTTCAAAATCAATTTCATATGTAGAATCCGCTTCTACATCCGGATAAAAACATTTCAACATACTAAACCTTTCAGCAAAAAAGCCGGAACACTTATGGTTCCGGCCTAAAGTATTCATATATCACTCCTACTGCAATACCTTCTTCAGCTCATCCATAAAGGTATTCACATCTTTAAATTCACGATAAACAGAAGCAAAACGAACATAGGCAACCGGATCTAAATCCTTAAGCTTATTCATCAATAGCTCACCAATCACCTGACTTGGGATTTCTTTCTCTTCCATATTAAAGATTTCGTTCTCTACCTCATCCACCAACTGGGTAATCTGCTGGGCACTTACCGGTCTCTTATGACATGCTCTAAGCACACCACCTTCAATTTTAGAACGCTCATATGTCTCGCGATTATCATCCTTCTTAATGATAATAAGCGGAATAGTTTCAATCTTCTCGTAGGTGGTAAAACGCTTACCACACTCATCACAAACACGGCGTCTTCTGATGGAATTATTATCCTCCGCCGGTCTGGAGTCAATTACTCTTGTATTTTCATGATTACAAAAAGGACATTTCATTTGTGCTTCCCCCTATATTACTTACTTTATTATATAAAATCTAACATTTTACGTCAACCAAAATAATATCCGGACCAATTTGCTTTATTTCATTATAATTCACTGTCACCTGAGCTTCTGATTTAAAAAGATTACAACAGCTCAGCTTCTCTCTTACAAATAACTTACAGATACATCCCCTACATTCATCAAATTCAAAATCCACTACTCGCCCCAGATTTTTGCAATCTCTGATGTTGATGACTTCCTTGCATTTAAATTCCCGAAACAACATTTTCATTCCCCCTTTTTATATCATATGAATATTTTCCGAATAAGTAGACAATACTACCTTCAAAAGAATGCGGAGGGTAAACATATGGCTATCGGAAAAGTTGAAATTTGCGGTGTAAATACTGCAAAATTGCCCTTACTAAAGCAAGAAGAAAAGGAACAATTATTTGCAAAAATAGAAGAAGGAGACCAGGAGGCAAGAAATAGGTATATCGAAGGAAATTTAAGATTGGTACTGAGCATTATCAAACGATTCTCTTCCAGTAATGAAAATGTTGATGATTTATTTCAAATCGGCTGCATCGGCTTAATTAAGGCCATCGACCATTTTGATTCCTCATTAATGGTGCAGTTTTCTACCTATGCGGTTCCCATGATTATGGGTGAAATCAAACGATATCTACGAGACAACGGAAGCAGTATCCGGGTCTCCCGCTCCTTAAAGGACACTGCCTACAAGGTTATCTATACCAGAGAACAGATGACGAAAAAGAATCTGAAAGAGCCCACCATCGAAGAAATTGCCTCAGAAATTGGTATTTCTCCTGAGGATATTGTCTATGCCATGGACGCTATGCAGAGCCCCATGAGCCTATACGAACCTATTTATACCGATGGTGGTGATACCCTATATGTAATGGATCAAATCAGTGATAAAAAGAGCAGTGAAGAAAATTGGGTAGAACAACTATCCATCGGTGATGCAATAGAGCGTCTCTCCCCCAGAGAAAAGGAAATCATTACTCTGCGTTTTTTCGAAGGGAAAACCCAGACTGAGGTTGCAAGTTATATCGGAATCTCCCAAGCACAGGTCTCCCGATTAGAAAAGAATGCATTAAAAATCATGCGATCATATTTAACCGCATGACTTTCCTTCTAATCTCTTTTTTTCACTATAAGATGCACTATGGTATAGATGATTAATCCAATCACCGTACCTAGTGCATTGGTGATGATATCATCAATCTGAAAATATCCCCTCTGGGTGATTAGCTGCATACATTCAATGCCCCAGCTAAACAGTAGCCCCCATACAAGGCTGGTGAATATATTCCGCATTGCCGGAATACTCCATGCTGCCAGAAGGCCAAATGGAACAAATAAAATTACATTCTCCACTACCAATGCCTTATTACGACTGTTGATTCCCCAAGTGGAACCGATTTCTAAGTCAAAGCCTAGTCTTGAACCGGATTCCCGGGATAAAAACGTAATAATGATAATGGCAACAATATATGTACGAAACAGAGTGGTTGCAATCACAGGTCTTGGCATCTTCCCTGTAGTCTTCCGCCCGATATTCCCTGCCAGAGTAATCAACAGCATTCCAAGGGCGGCGATTCCCAGGTACGGCAAATAGAGAAACATCTCTCCAATGTCATTAATCAGATAACTGAGCATATTCTTTCCAGCGTTCAGATGCCCGCTCCCATTTCTCCTTATCTTCAAATAATCTTTGATTCATCCACCGGATTGCATCTAAGATACCGTCCTCATCAAAGGAAAAGAAATTCTCCGTTTTGTCCTCCGATCTGGTATTAAAGTAGTTAAAAGGTTCCGGCCATACAGTGACCTTCAGCACCTTCTCCTCATCCTTCGTAGCCCCCTCCAGACGATACCGCATTCCCTGATGACACCCGGTGTATTCTGTTTTTTTCAAATATTCCATGGACAAAATGTCTTCTCTATTAATCACGATGCACAATCCTCTATTTCTATACATAGTTTAAGTATATACAACTTTTCCGTTTTTGAAAAGGTTTTCTGAATGGTCAATTAATACTAATCATCTCTCGCTTCAGCCTCTTCATAATCTTTTTCTCTAATCGTGAGATATAGGATTGGGAGATCCCCAAAAGATCCGCAACTTCCTTCTGGGTCATCTCTCTTTCTTCTGCATCACATAGTCCAAAGCGAAGCTTAATTATGGTCTGCTCTCTGTCCGAAAGCTTCTCAATGGCCTTTTTTAGAACGCTTCGCTCTACTTCATTTTCAATTCCTCTGTAGGTGGTATCCTCTTCCGTTCCCAGAATATCAGACAAAAGAAGTTCATTTCCGTCCCAGTCCACATTCAGCGGCTCGTCGATAGATACCTCCATTCTGGTTTTGTTATTCTTACGAAGATACATTAAAATCTCATTTTCAATACATCTAGATGCGTAGGTGGCAAGCTTTATATTCTTATCCGGCTTATATGTATTGATAGACTTAATAAGTCCAATGGTTCCGATAGATATTAAATCCTCTACCCCCACACCGGTATTGTCAAATTTCTTGGCAATATATACTACAAGTCTTAAATTTCTTTCAATCAGGATTGCCTTCGCTTCCCCTTCATATTCGGTTCCCAAATCCTGCAGTATCTGATTCTCCTCTGCCTGATTTAAGGGTGGCGGCAACACCTCGCTGCCTCCGATGTAGTGAATTTCTCCCCTCTTTTTCCGAAACACTCCATTGTCCCTGTAAGACACCTTCCATCTCGCCATTCCCGGCATTACAACTTTCCAGACCATGTTCAATCCCCTCCATGCACTTTTCTTACTTTGCTGAAAGATTTCCGGATGAAGAATCATCCCAAACTCACTTTCCTCAGTTATTTCTTCACTGATTGCTACATAAACATTAAAGAACTTATAATAAATTCCCTTTTTCTCAAAGTACATCATAGGAATAGGATACCCCTCCATAATTCCTCGCCGGTTTCCTACACTTGTGTAAGGAATCACACGCCCCCCCTTGGGTTTCCCGTCACGAAAAAGCATACGGGCATAACAGGCTCCTATTACACATACCGGCTTATCACTGATAGGCTCTATCAGTGAATTCCCACTATCTAAAAGACCTGGTAGCTGTAGCCTGTTACCTCCCCAGAAAAGGGTAACTCCCAGCTCTTCGTCCACCATTTCTTCCCTGAGATAACGTACTGCAATGAGCAGACACAAAGCTCCTCCTGCAATTGCACATGATGCCGTTCCCAGCCCCACATATAGGAATATAGGTCTTAGCACAATGATTCCCCCTCCTAATATAAGGGTCAATAAGCTCATCTGCTTAATCATCTGTGCAAAGCCTTTTCTACTGTGGTGGCCAAAAGCAATACGAATCATTCCCAGAAAGGAAAGTACCATAAACGCCAACTTTCCCAATGTCCCCACACCCAATATATATGGGCAGCTTCCAATAATAGCTCCTGCCAAGGCACCTCCACTAATCCTTCCGAAGGATGCCTGTAAAAGCATTATTCTTTGCAAGAGATACAACAAATATACGTTCAAGACCAAATGGATAATAAAAAGAATATCTAGATAAATCTCAACCTGCATTGCCTCACCCTTTCCTTAGGTATCATACTCTTTCTTAAGGGTGAAAAAATGTCGCAATTTTGAAATGTAGTGATAATTCGTAAGCTTCAAATGAAAAAAGAGCTGTCCCATAGGACAGCTCCAATCTTTAACTTATTTATTTCTTCTGCAAGAAATCGGGAATCTTTAAGGATTTCTCTTCTACATTGCTGCGGATATCTGTTGGCTTATTGATACCGATAATCGGTTTAATCGGCGCAGTACCTGTCGGTACGGTATTCGCAGTACTTGGTTTCAGAACAGAAGTAGGGATATTTAACCCCTTCATAGTAGGAGGTGCTACATGAGTAGTAGGATTCACATAAGCAAGTCCTGCTCCCACACGTCCGGAAAGAGTAGGTGTTGAACCCTCCAAACCGGTTGCAATAACGGTAATAGAACAAGTGTCGGACTTAGACTCATCATACATTGCACCAAAGATAATGTTAACATCATCTCCTGCAAGCTCCTGAACGTATCCAACTGCATCAGATGCATCTGCAAGAGTAATATCACCGGATACATTGATAATAACATGGGTAGCACCGGAAATAGTAGTCTCTAAGAGTGGGGACTCCACTGCCATCTTAACAGCCTCAAGTGCCTTATCATCGCCCTTACCATCACCGATACCAATGTGAGCAATACCCTTGTCCTTCATAACAGTCTGAACGTCTGCAAAGTCAAGGTTAATAATAGAAGGTACATTAATAAGATCTGTAATACCCTGTACTGCCTGCTGAAGAACTTCATCTGCCTTCTTAAGAGCCTCCGGCATGGTAGTTCTGCGGTCAACAATTTCTAACAGTTTATCATTAGGAATTACAATTAATGTATCCACATTTTCTTTAATCTTTTCAATACCGCTTAAAGCATTTACCATACGGGTCTTTGCTTCAAAACGGAAAGGCTTGGTAACGACACCAACGGTTAAAATCCCCATTTCCTTAGCAACACGCGCTACAACGGGAGCTGCTCCGGTACCGGTTCCACCGCCCATACCACAGGTAACGAATACCATATCCGCACCCTTTAATGCCTCTGAAATATCTTCTACGCTTTCCTCTGCAGCCTTCTCACCAACCTCAGGCTTAGCTCCTGCACCAAGTCCCTTAGTAAGCTTCTCACCAATCTGAATGTGCTTTGGTGCCTTACAAAGAGTAAGTGCCTGCTTATCTGTATTGATTCCAATAAACTCTACACCGTCAATTTTCTCATCTATCATTCTATTAACAGCATTATTACCTGCTCCGCCGACACCTACGACAATAATCTTTGCAGCAGCCTCTGCTTCGTTTGTCTTAATTTCCAACAAAGGTTTGTCCTCCTTCATCCTCGCATAAATTCCATATATTTTATCATATAATTAAATTCTAAAATACGCAACACATTTTTTCCACATTTAAAAATATTTTTATCGCATCATTTTTCTAAATTGTCTCCTTCGAAAACCACCATTTTCTCATCCTCTGAGTAGTTTTCCATGCGCAATGTACCACTTTTCCCCTGCAATTCCTTCAAAAAAACTGGTAAATCCATAATCTTCTCTTCCAGCTTCTCATTGCTGCCAAGAGCAACCTTGATATTGTCAAAAATCAAGGTAATATCTGAATTACTTTTATAATTTATCTTTTCCGCTATCAGCTCATATTTTCCAAGGAGCTTGGTAATGCTCATAATGCTCTCGAAAAGTGTCTCATCCTCCACCGGAAGCCTCTCTCCCAGCACTACATAATCAAAGGAAAGTCCGGTAATCTGCGGAACGCCCATGGTCTTTACATTGGAGCTCTCCGTCACATAACCATCCTTATCAAAATACATATAGGTATCCATGAATTCCACATAGCCTGCAAGGGACTTTTCATATACAGTGATTTTAATGGTGTCCGGTGCAAGAATGTCCACATCCATAACATCCACGAAAGGAATATCCTCCACACCCTTATCCTTATATTTGAAATTGAGATATAGGGAATTATTACCTAGGGGACCTTCCATAACCATATTCTGTATCTCTTCTGTAGAATAGTGAAGATTACCTTCCACATATACAGTTGTAATATTGTATTGGTTTAAAAGGTAAAATCCTACACCTAAAATCGCGGCTACGAACATGAGAAATATAAGTATACCTACTCCAAATCTCTTTCGCCTTTTTTTATTCACAAGTCACTCCTAACTTATTCCACTAATTTTATATTTCTGGCAACACTCATTACCACTCCGATTTCCAAAAGCAGGAAAATAACAGAGGTACCACCATAACTGATAAACGGCAGTGAAATACCG
The DNA here is from genome assembly GCA_017467845.1 of Lachnospiraceae bacterium. Classification (GTDB taxonomy): domain Bacteria; phylum Bacillota; class Clostridia; order Lachnospirales; family Lachnospiraceae; genus Acetatifactor. The sequence continues at coordinate 13,523 of JAFUKH010000032.1, forward strand.
GTATTAGGAATCGTATTGGTTACAACGGCAATATTTAGTATCACCTGGATGGCAATCTGGGCAGTAACACCAATCACAAGCTGTGAACCGAACAAATCCTGGGCATTGATAGCGATAATCACCATTCTCCACAAGAGAATCAGGAATAATACAATAATCAAAATGCCACCGAAAAGTCCTAGTTCTTCACAGATTACTGAGAAAATCATATCATTCTGTGCTTCCGGGATAAATCCCAGTTTTTGCATGCTCTGTCCCAAACCTTTCCCCCAGATACCGCCGGAACCGATTGCATATAATGCCTGCACAGTCTGGAAGCCTTTGCCTTGGGCGTGAGCCTCGGGGTCAAGCCACGCTACAATTCGCTCGAAACGCCAGCTCAGGCCATCATCCATTCCCACATTCTTCATATACATTACAAATGCCACGACAGCAACAACTGCCAAAACAGCAAATATCACGAAAACGCTATAGTTACGATTTTCAATAAAAATCATTACCACACCGATTCCCAGTACAATGATTGCAGAGCTAAGGTTAGAGGTACAAAAATAAACCATAAGAGCCATAACTGCACTTGCAATCATTAAAATTGCATTTCCGCCCAGCTTCCTCGCCCCCTTTCCCATCTTGCAAATCATGGTCGCACAGAAAAGGATTACTGCAATTTTTGCAATCTCCGCAGGCTGGAACTGAAAACCACCCGGCAATGGGAGCCATCTCTTTACACCATGGGATTCAATACCTATGAAAGGTACAAGTGCCAACAAAGCGCAGCTGATAAGATATCCCCAACCGTAAAGCTTTTCATACCAATGATAGGGGACGAAGGTTACCACAGCCATACCTATCAGACCAATAATCACGGAACGAAGCTGTTTAATCAGGAAAAAGGCTTCATTACCGTAATTGGTATATGCTTCATAAGAGCTTACGGAATAAATCATCATCAGTCCGAAGCCTACCAGAAACAATACGATAAACAAAAGACTGTAATCAAAATAGTATTCCGTGTAGTTCTTTTTAGTTTTTTTCACGAAATTCACTCCTTAAGACCATTTACGTAATCTTTAAATAGTTTGCCTCTCACCTCATAGTTCGGGAACATTCCCCAGCTTGCACAGGCAGGTGATAAAAGTACCGCATCCCCCTCTTTAGCAAGCTCCGTACAAAGGGCAAGACATTCCTCAAAGGTATCTGCCATCTTAATGTTTTCAAAGCCATGTTCTCTTGCACACTGTGCAATCTTCTCTCTGGTCTGCCCAATCAGTACCAGCCACTTTACCTTATCACCAAAAGCTTCAATCCACTCGTCATACTCGCTGTGTTTATCATACCCACCGCCAATCAAGATGGTAGGCTTACTCATCGCCTTAATTCCTTGGATTGCCGCATCCGGATTGGTTCCTTTGGAATCGTTGTAATAATCTACGCCCCGCTTGGTTGCTACAAATTCAATACGATGCTCCACTGCCCGAAAGGCTTTGATTACAGCCAAAATTGTCTCCATAGGAACCTTCATTGCCTGGGCAATAGCAATGGCGGCCATTACATTTTCCACATTGCAGATTCCCACCAGATTCATATCCGTATGGATATTCATAATCGTAGTCACCACGCCGCCTTTCGCCTGACAAATCATTTCTCCGTCCAGGAAAAATCCATCTTCCAGCTTCCTTGCAGATGAAAAATAAACTACATTTGCCTGACACTTCTCGCCAAAAGCCCTGGTATATTCATTTTCATAATTGAGTACGCAGGTCTCCTCAGAGGTCTGGAACATAGCAATTCTTTCCTTTGCTCCTGCATAAGCTTCCATGGTATAGTGACGATTCAAGTGATCCGGCGTCACATTTAAAATAGCGGATACTGCCGGATGAAAGGTCTGCACTGTCTCCAGCTGGAAGCTGCTGAGCTCTCCCACCGTTACTGAATCCTTAGAAGTCTTCAAAGCCTCCAAAGTATAGGGATATCCGATATTACCAACCACAAAGGTCTTCTCTTCTCCCACATGAGCCTTCATAATCTCGCCTACTAAAGTAGTGGTGGTAGTCTTACCATTGGTACCGGTAATGGCAACAACCTTGCCCTGCTCTACCATATAGCCAAGTTCAATTTCTCCGATAATGGATGCCCCCATCTGACGAAGCTTATTCACCATAGGAATATCTGTAGGAACCCCGGGACTTAGAACCACTACCTGAATAGTTTCGTAAACCTCCTCCGGAAGCTCTCCCGTATAACATACCGCAGAGATTCCTTCCGGCACCTTCTCCGCCAGCTGTGAAGCTGTCATATCTTTATTTCCGTCGAAGAAGATAATCTCCGCATTCATTTTATCTAATAAAGTAACGGCTCCCACACCACTGATGCCACAGCCGACTACTAAACATCGCTTTCCTTTTAACATGATTTTTCCTTCCATATGTAACGTTCATTCTTATTGATTATAATCTAAGCCGGCTCTCGTCGCAAGGAATAAGTTAATTTCCGGCAATCCCCAGATAAGGCAGGATATTTTCATACAATTGACGAATAATGGGTGCTGCAACCAGACCTCCGTAGTAGAGCCCCTTCGGATTTGTGACAATGGCAATGGCAATCACCTGCGGATCCTCTGCCGGAGCAAAGCCCACAAAGGAGGAAATATATCTTCCGGTTCCTCGGGGAAGCGTCTGACTGGTTGCGGTTTTCCCGCCTACAGAAAAGCCTTCTACCTTACCATTGCTTCCACCTCCCTCGGATACTACCTTTTCCAGCATTTCTCTCATAGTCCTGCTGGTTTCCTCGGATACGATACCACTTATCTCCGGAAAAACCAGCTGCTGAGTTGCCATACCACTTGCGTCTGCAATATAGTTTCCGAAATGGGGGGTAATTCTCGTTCCACCATTAATAATAGAAGAAATGGTAGTCAGCAGCTGAATGGGCGTTATCTGGAAGGATTGCCCAAAGGCAACACAGGCCAGCTCCACAAGCCCCATATTTTCTTCCTTATGCATAATAGTTCCCGCTTCTCCCGGTAAATCTATACCCGTCTTACGAAACAACCCAAACTTTTCAAAATAGTCGTAAAATTTTTCAATTCCAAGCCTTAGCCCAACATTGATGTAGCTCGGGTTACAGGAAGACATTGTAGCACCTTCAAAAGTAAGACTTCCATGCCCGCCTACCTTGTGACATTTGATTTTACGGTCTTCCACAATAATATATCCCGGACAAGAAAATCCAGTTTCCCTAGTTACCACACCTTCTTCTAAGCCCGCAGCTCCCGTGATTACCTTAAAGGTCGAACCGGGCTCGTAAGTATCATTTACGCAACCATTACGCCACATCTGATTCAGCGCATCCTGCCTTGCCTCGCCGGTCAGATTATTCTGCTCCTCCGGCAAAGAGAACGGCTTGTTAGGATTAAATTCCGGCACACTTGCCATGGCATATATTTCACCGTTTTTGGGATTCATTACTATTATGGAAACACTCTCCGCTTCTTTACTTTCCATAGCCTGATAAGCAAGCTGGGTTGCATAAGCCTGAATATTAATATCCAGCGTTGTAACCAGATTATCACCGGCCTCCGGCTCATCCCTACGCTCTCCCGCCAGAGAAAACTCAATGCCTCTGGCATCCGTCATAGTGAGAATCTGCCCCGGTTCCCCCTGAAGGTACTCATCATACTTTACCTCCAGACCGATGATTCCCTGATTATCCGCTCCTGTAAAACCAAGCACCTTGCTGGCCAGCTCCTCGTAAGGATAATATCTTTTATAATCCTCATCCACCTTTACACCATCTAAATCATACGCTCTGATTCGGTCTCCGGTTTCTTTGTCGACATTACTCTTTATCCGCTCAATAGAAGTGTATTTTTCCACACTTTTCCGGACGCTGTCCGGCGATATTCCAAGCTCCTTACTCAGCACCTCTACTACCCTGTCCGAATCAGTGATTTGATTATGTATCACAGAAATAGTACACACGGACACATTACCGGCAAGCACCACACCGTTACGGTCCAAGATCAGGCCTCGGGAGGCCTTGATATTTCTCTCCCTTTCATGAAGCTGGGTCGCCTTTGCAGAATAGTAATCCCCCTCTACAATCATCAAATAAGAAAGTCTCACCACCAGTACCGCGAATATAGCGGTACACGCCCATATAAAAAACTTCATTTTCTTCCGATGCACGCTCGTATTTCGTAAAACAGACATAAAAACCTCATAGTATGAACCCTTCATATTATTCTATGTTTCATACCATGAGGTTATTCGCTCTACTAGGGTGCTGGTGATGCAGTGGCACTCTCCGGACTCACTTCCCCTGTCACCTCTTCCGGGGCCGGAGTTGGTGCATACATATTGGTAATCTCCTGCTCTCTGTCAGCCAACTCCTGCTGCTCTGTCTCACTGAGCTCTTCAGTCATAAAGATATTCAGATAAGGAAGCACCTCTGTCAAAACATTTCTTACGATACCGGTTGCAAATTTTGCATCGTCCTGGTCCTCTGCATTTGCCCTGTCTACTACCACATAAATGGCGATCTGCGGATCATCCGCCGGAGCATATCCCATAAAGGATACTACATATTCGTCATTACCACGGGGAAGTGTCTCCGCAGTACCGGTCTTACCGCCGATGGCATAGCCTGCCGGTCTGGCAGTTCTACCCGTGATTCTTCTATCGTTCTCACGCATTACTACCGCATTACAGTACTGTACAATCTTCTCGGAAGTGGACTCAGAAACAGTCTGACGTAAGATTCGCGGTTCAATATTTTCCACTGTGGCCCCACTGGAAGTAGTGATTTTATCCACCAGATGTGGCTCGTAATAATTACCGCCATTAATCAGTGAACAGAAACCGGTAATCATCTGAATCATCGTAGTATTGAAGTTCTGTCCAAAGGAGTTGGTTGCAAGGTCTGCATCTCCCATACTCGCATCAAATAAAAGTCCCGCTGTTCTCGCCTCTCCCGCAGAATCAATATTGGTCTTTAGACCAAAGTTGAAAATCTGCTGGAACTTTGAAAAATTGGCTTTTCCGGTGGCCTGTGCAATTTCCATAAGTGCCACGTTACAGGACCATGCAATGGAATCTTCTACCGTTACCGCTCCGTCACCATAGGTATTGTGACAGGAAATATCGTGTCCTCCGATATGCAGACTACCATTACAGGTATATACTTCATTTCCGGTGATAGAGCCGGTCTCAAGTGCTGCAGCAACTGTAAATGCCTTCGCTACCGAACCCGGTTCGTAGGTATCTGCAATACAGAAATTTTTCCACAAATAGTTATAATTCTGATATAAATGGTCTCCTTCTAAGGTTTCCAATACACTCTCTGTGATATACGTGGTGGGCTTCACCTTGTTACCAACTTCATCCACCAACACATTTCCAAGAAGTGCTGACTTATCTCTCGGATTGTTCAAATCAAATGTAGGATAGCTAGCCATACCGAGAATATTTCCGGTATCAACCTCCATGATGATACATCCCACATTTTCCGCACCATTACCGGTACGTACAGCATTCTTATGCTCTTCGTTGAACTGAAGCAGATACTTCTCAATGATGCTCTGAATATTCGCATCAATGGTTGTATGGATGGTATACCCATCCACCGCAGGTTTAATGGTCCTCTCCAGTGCAGAGTCATCGTTTAGATAACCAAACTCTCGTCCTGTGGTACCGTTTAAAACATCATTATAGTATTCTTCCAGGCCATAGGTTCCGGTATTGTCCTTACCGGTAAAACCGATAACATCCGCCGCCAGACTTCCCATGGGATAAACGCGCTTATATTCCTCCTCAAACCAGATGCCCTTAATCTTATCATTAGCATCCATCTCTGCCTTAAAACCGCTGATTTGATCATAGGTCAGCTGCTTTAAGGGAACATAATATGCAGAAGAGGTATGAGACTGCACATACTCTCTGATTGCATTCATATCCAGCTCAAAATACTTTCCCAGTGCAGTCATGGTAGGCTCATAGTAAGGAGTCTTACCCTGCACTTCACTCATAATAACCTTAGAATCAATTACCAGATTATAAACCTTTTCGCTGACCGCAAGCTTCGTTCCCTGAGCATCCACAATATCTCCTCTTCTAAAGGGAAGTGTTGTGGAATCATATTCCTGCTGGGACAATACCTGCTTTGTGTAACGGGTTCCGTCCTCCGTGGTAATCTTTACCAATCTGAGGGCTAACCCCGCAAAAGCCAGTAGTATCACTGCAAAAGATACTACCAGCTTCTCTTTCATATGTTTCTGTATTTTCTTAACGTCTTTTTTCTTCTCCTCTTTCTTCACTGAACTCTCCCTTAGTTGCCACTATCTACTTTTCGCACATAGTCGTAACCGGAACTCTGGAACATAATAATCTGACCCTCTTCCGGATAAGTCATACCAAGTTCACCGATTGCCACGCGCTTTACTTCTTCTAAATCAATACTACTTTCTATTCTACACAAGTTCTCGTCATTGGCAACCTTCAGATTGTTCAAATATTTTTCCCGATTTGCCACTTGTTCCGTCAAAGCTACAATATCTGCCTGAAGTTTTACGTAACCAATCAGAACCACACCGGCAACCAAGAAGGTCGCCAAAAGGAAGAGCACATAACCAAAGCTCATATGCTTTGCTCTTTCACGATTTTTTCTGGTAGTATGGCTCTGTTGCTTACGTGCAGGAGCCTCTAACTCGCGCTGTATATTAATTTTTCTTGCAGTACTACCATAATTATAATTACTCATCATAAAACCTAACTTTCTAGCATAACTTGTTCTAGCTACTCAGTTCCCTCGTAGTCAGAACTGCAAGCCCATTTGAAATCACTTCGTGATCGGGGCTTGCTCTTGCATTTTTTTTGTTTTCGCACGGACTATGCAGCAAATGCATAGTCCTATTCTGAACAGTATCGCATGCATCAGATCTTCTCGAAAACCCGAAGCTTAGCACTCTTGGATCTGCTATTGACCTCCAGCTCCTCCTCGCTCGGTAAAATAGGTTTCTTTGATATCACCTTGCCTACAGGTGTCTTGCCACAGACACACACTGGAAACTCCGGCGGGCAGGTACATGGGTTTTCTTTATTCTTAAATGCTGTTTTAACTATTCTGTCTTCCAACGAATGGAAGGTAATGATACAGAGACGACCGCCCGGATTTAAAAGGTCCATCAAATCATCCAACGCATTTTTAAGGACCTCCAGCTCTCTGTTGCACTCAATGCGGATTGCCTGATAGGTCTGCTTGGACGGGTGACCGTTTTGTCTCAATTTGGCGGGAATGGCTGCTTTGATAATCTCATTCAGCTCTCCCGTGGTTTCAATTTCTTTATGTTGTCTTGCCGCTACAATATGCTTTGCAATATTTTTAGCGAATTTATCTTCTCCGTAGTCGCGTATGATACGGAACAAGTCCATCTCAGAATATGTATTTACGATATCCTTCGCCGTTAAGGTCTGCCTTCTGTCCATGCGCATGTCAAGGGGCGCATCAAAACGATAGGAAAAGCCTCTCTCCCCGGTGTCTAACTGATAAGAAGAGACACCAAGGTCGAGAACGATGCCATCCACCTTCTCTACCCCCTGCTCTGCTAAAGCAGCCTTAGCATTACAGTAATTATTGCGAATCACGGTTACCATCCGGCCAAACTCTGACAATCTCTCACTTGCAGCCTTAATTGCTGCATCATCCTGGTCTATACCATAAAACTTGCCACCGGATAACCGCTTACAAACCTCATAAGCATGTCCGCCACCACCTAATGTTCCGTCTACGTAGATTCCATTAGGATTAATATTCAGATTTTCAATGGTCTCCTGTAATAAAACGGAATAGTGGTTAAACTCCATAACGTACTTCTCCTTAAATGGATAATCCTAAGGATTCCATGGCTGCTGCGATATCATCCATATCCTTGTCCGCATCCATACTCTCCCAGTTTTCTTTACTCCAGATTTCAATTCGTGTTCCCACACCCACCAGCACAACATCCTTTTCCAGCTGTGCAAACTCTCTTAGGGAAGCCGGGAGTAAAATTCTTCCCTGCTTGTCCACCTCTACCTGAGCAGCACCTGCAAGGAAGAATCGGGTAAACATTCTGGCATCCTTATTGGACATGGGTAATTCTGCGAGCTTCTTTTCAAAGGCAGCCCAATCTTCATTGGCATACACAAATAAGCAGCCATCCATTCCCTTTGTAACTACAAATTCATCACCTAACTGGTCCCTGAACTTGGAAGGAACAATCAACCTGCCTTTCGTATCCACTGTATGATTGTACTGACTCATAAACATCTCGCAATCACCACCTTAAAAGGGGGGGCATTGGATGACTCTATTTCTTAAAATCTACCACTTCGTACCACTTGGATACCACTTTCATCCACTTTCCACCACTTTTATGTTATTCTACGCTACTTTTTTCAATAATGCAAGGAAATTTTGTGACCATGTTCCTAATTTTGCGCAAAAAAAATAACGTCTTGCCGTAAAAGGCAAGACGTTTCAACAACATCTGGATATTCAATTTTCAACGAACACCATATGTTGGTGTTTAGTCTGTGGGATTTTCCCCCACTTTTTTCTTTTTTAACCGGGTTCTGATAACCACATCAGCCACAAGCGCTGCTACAAAACATACGATTCCCACAAGCTGTGAAACCGCAATCCCCGTTCCCGGAATCAGAAGCTGGTCGGTACGAATTCCTTCCACGAAGAAACGGATAATTCCGTAACCACCGAAATAAAGAAGACATATCTCTCCGTCAAACTTCTTGCGCTTTGTATAAAGAAGCATTGCGATAAACACAATCAGATTCAATCCACTCTCATAAAGAAATGTGGGATGCACCTGAATATAATTGGTTCCTTCCGCAATATGCGCACTGATATCTGTAGTAATATCTCCCGCATCTCTCACCGCATCAATGGGAATTCTCATGGCAAGCAGTGAATCCGTATATCCGCCGAACACCTCTCTGTTAAAGAAATTACCCCATCGGCCGATAATCTGACCCAAAATAAGTCCCGGTACCGCAGTATCACCTATTAACAGTGCATTCTGCCTTTTAAGCTTAGCATAGATAAAAAGGGTAATAAACGCACCAATCACCGCACCATAAATGGCGATTCCACCGCTTCGGAGATTGAAAATACCAAGCAGATTGTCCTTAAACTCGTCCCAGGAGAAGATTACATAATAAGATCTGGCTCCGACAATGGAAAAAATGACCGCATAAATCGAAAAATCCCAATACAAATCCGGATCCTGCCCGGTCACCTTGGCTATATGCGCTGCCATCATAATACCGGCAACTACGCCTAGTGCAATGAAGCAGCCATAAAACGCAATGTAAAAGTCCCCTACATAGAAGCCCTGCTCCAACTCTTCCAGATAGATTCCCATGTTCGGGAATGCTATATCCTTTAAACCCATGATATCTTTCATATTCAAGCCTTTCCATTACCCACGAACTCTGAACAGTAGGTACAAATTCGTATGTGAAAAATCTTGCACATATGGATTTTTCACATTTTAAACATTAAAGCGGAATAAAATGACATCTCCGTCCTTAACCACATACTCTTTACCTTCCATGCCTACAAGACCCTTTTCTCTTGCTGCTGCCAGAGAACCGTTCTCTAATAAATCCTTGTAGTTTACAACCTCAGCCTTAATAAAACCTCTCTCAAAGTCAGAGTGAATCTTACCTGCAGCCTGTGGTGCCTTGGTTCCCACCTTAATGGTCCATGCACGGGTCTCATCTTCACCTGCGGTTAAGTAACTGATAAGTCCAAGTAAAGAATAGCTTGCCTTAATAAGCTTCTCCAGACCTGACTCTGAAAGTCCCAAATCCTCAAGGAACATTGCCTTCTCATCGTCATCCAGCTCCGAAATCTCCTGCTCAATCTGAGCACAGATTACAAACACTTCACTATTCTCGGTCTTAGCAAACTCACGAACTGCCTGTACTCCTTCGTTGGTAGCTCCGTCATCTGCCAGGTCATCCTCCGCAACATTTGCTGCATAGATTACCGGCTTATAAGTGAGCAGATTGTATTCCTTTAATAATGCAAGCTCGTCCTCATCCTCTGTCACAAAGCTCTTAGCCAGCTTTCCGGCCTCTAAGTGGTCCTTCAGCTGCTCAATTAACGCCTGCTCCTTAGCAAGAGTCTTATCCATTCTTGCAGCCTTCACAACCTTTGCATATCTTCTCTCTAAGATTTCGAGATCAGAAAAAATCAGCTCGAAGTTGATGGTCTCAATATCTCTCATAGGATTGATGCAGCCATCTACATGGATAACATTCGTATCCTCAAAGCAACGAACTACATGCACAATCGCATCTACTTCACGGATGTTACTTAAGAACTGGTTACCAAGGCCTTCACCCTTGGATGCGCCCTTTACCAGACCTGCAATATCTACGAACTCAATTACCGCAGGGGTCACTTTCTTAGACTGATACATATCTCCCAAAAGCTTTAATCTCTCATCCGGAACCATTACAATACCCACGTTAGGATCAATGGTACAGAATGGGTAGTTAGCAGATTCTGCACCTGCCTTGGTCAGGGAATTAAAAAGTGTACTCTTTCCTACGTTAGGAAGACCTACAATGCCTAATTTCATTTTATCTATCTCCTTTGGTTTTCTTACGTGATAATGATAAAGGTAGGCTCTCAAACGAAAAAAGAGCCCAATACAACTTATGAATCATATCATAAATAGGCTCTTTTTTCAATATTTCCCACGCTTTTTGTGAAGATTTCTGAAACAGTTCAGCCATAATCTGTATGACAAGCAAATCGTGCTTGCATGAATTTGCTTGTTGTACAGGTTATGAGCTGAGCGCCATCCGATGAGCAAAGTTAGCTGCAACGCAGCGGGAAAGCACCGAAGGTGCGGCTTTGCGAATGGCACAAGCTGAACTGTTGCCGCTCTCATTGCAGTTATATCTCTAGATGTCTTTCTATGAACTGTTCAAACTGTTTCCGCTTAATGAGTCTCTTCCTGCCAGCGTAGAGAACAAAGTCACAATTGGGACCATTGATTAAATTCTCAATTTTGTTGATTCCAATGTTGGAATACTCTGCTGCTTCACGAATCGTCAGCGTGGTTTTCAGCCAGATAGGGACTGATATATGGTTGTTTTTGATGTTGTCGCTCATAATGGTGTAGCCTCCTTTCAATATGGAAATTGCACCAATATGAGACGGTAGAAAAATAAATTGTCATATGACATATTCAATTACAGTAACCCTTTCAGTCACCTTTTCGGTCACCTTTTCGGTCACCTTTATAGTCACCTTATATCTTGGTATACATACAATTTATCCTTCTTTTCTATCAATAGTTTTATATATTGTATTATTTGTACTTCCTTCTGCTTTTATATATCCCGTCTGAGCTAACATTTTCAAATACCTACGCACGGTTGCAGAAGATTTTCCACAGATTTCTTCTGCTTCCTTTGGAGTTATTTTCCCGTTTTCCTCAATACACAAAATAATCTTTTTCACTTTTTCAAAATCACATTGTTTCAAAACTTCGCTCAAAACTTCGCTCAAACTTCGCTCATTTTTGGCACCAACTTCGCTCAAACTTCGCTCATTCGGCTCCTGTAAAAAACCTTCATGTATAAAAAATCTGCTGATAAAGTAACTTCTCGCTTCATCTGTTTCAAATTCCGGCTTGGGTGAACCATTACGCTCTAGTGCATTCAAAATCTTCTTAAATCCCGTATTTCTGCCTTCTGTTAAATGCAGTTCCTTCAAGAAATCACCAATTCTACGATTTCTATAACGACGATTTGACACTCTATAGGATTTCAGTCCTTCTATGGTCACAGAACGGTCCGGTCCAGGAAAGCTTACAATTTCGATTCTGTCATTTTCCACTCGCACTTCGATTGGCTCACGTTCATCATATGCACGATGATACACGGCATTTGACAATGCTTCCTCTACTGCTGCATATGGAAAATTAAAGAAACGGTCTGCCTCTGCCCTGTCAGGATGCTTTACGACCTTCTCTGTAATAATTACGTTACGAATATACTGCAACGCATCCCGAAGCTGTTGCTGAATCGGTCCCTTAAAGGTCTTTTCAATGATATCATCGCCTCCCAAACCTTCAGGAAACTGCACCACATCAATCTGTGTATAAGGGAAGAACTTGTCCGGCTCCATACTAAAAAACATCAATCCGACATTCTTCGGTTTCGTGTATTCTGGTAGATTGCTGATGATGTTCATATCACGACACACCTCGACAAAATTCCCTGTCTTTGCCTTCTCGTACAGCGAACTCCCCACTTCTTTCAAATAATTCTGAATAAGCGTGATGTTCAAATCAGACATCTCGGCCTGATGATTTCTCCTCTTCTACACCATTAACAATATAGCCACCGCCCCAGTTATCAAGGTCATTGGCAAATGCACAAACCGTTTTCAAGGAAGCGGCCGGATCCCATGTTTCTTTAAATTCAATTCTTGCCCATTCGACTACATCGCCGGATAATAGTGTTTTTATGTTTGTTGGTATTGCCATGATTGTCACTTCCTTTCTTCTAGTGATAACTATGTTGTCAAAATCATCTCTTATCCCTATAATTCATCATATTTTTTAGCACTATCCCTGGCTTTCTCCACCGGATATTTCGCATTGTTATGCTTAATCTTATCCTGTACAATTTCATCCATATCCAAGCCACACGCATCAGCCATGAGAATACAATAATTTAACACATCAGCTAATTCTTCTCTGATTTTATCCTTCTTTGCTTCACACACAGTATCTGAACCGCTCCACTGAAATACTTCCAATAATTCAGCAGCTTCTAAGCTAATTGATAGGGCCAAATCCTTTGGATTGTGGAATTGCTTCCAGTTTCTATCATCTCTAAATTTTAATACCTGTTTTATTGTTTCTTGTGTCATTATGTCATCCCTCTTTCAGTGTAAATTCATTTGCAGAAGAAATATATTGTTTTAGATATTTTCGTAAATTGGGATTGCAAGCATACACATAACACCCTTTTATTCCTCTAGCCAAAATAGTTGTATACGTATTCACAATAAGCTCTTTTAGTACACTTTCCTCAGTTCCAGCCTTAACCTTCTTGTCTTTGTATCTTTCCAAATCAATCACAATAGATTTTGTTTCAAAATCATAATCAATTTCTTCACCAAATATTACTCCAACATAATTCATGTCATATCCTTGTGACGTATGTATACATCCAATTGTGCAATGCGAATCTTGTCTTGTTACCCAATCTTCATTTGTCAAATTCCAGATATAACGATTATTTTCAATTAAAATATCATATTCGCCTGCCTTGACCAACATGTCATAACAATCCATATTATCCTTGGGCTTTTTCCTTTGCTTCGTCCTCCAATCCCATGCAAAACCTGCAACAGTTTTGCTTAGTCCATACACTTTATCCTTCTTTCTCACTGTTTCTACCATCAGATTGACATCATCGAAAATCATGAAATCATAATTTTCTATCTTCTCAAACCGCTCTCGAGTAGCACTCATAATTTCTTTTATATATCTTAAATAAGTATCTCCACCTTCGCACCTCATCTGTGTTTCAAGTTTATGTTTTCTAATATTATTAGCATATGCGTCCAAAGAACTTTGATACTCGCTATACGTTATATCAGACGATTTTACACTCTGATACTGATCATAGAAAAGCACTACATGTTTTGCCGACTTTAAAATCCATTCGAGCTGATTGGTTTCCATAGGGTCAAGTCCCAATTCTCTACTTGTATCATCAAATGATTTATATCCTGTAAGATTCTTTCTTTTTGATAATCTATGTGATTCATCAACCACCAGTATATCATAATCTTCTTTCACTACATCACATGGCGCAATAACCATTCCTTTCTCCAAACCATTTCCACATTCTTTAAAGACCTTAGAAACAGTTTCACGAATTCCGGGCATAGGAAAAACAAATCCTATCTTAAACGGCTTACCATTACGTTCTTTTTGAATATAATTCTTTAAACGTAATAAAGCTATTTTTTTGTCTGTATCGATTTCGTCATCAAATACATTTGCCTTTGTCTCAAGCAAATCATCTCCAATGTTTATCGCATTAATTAAAGAATTTATTATACTTATTGCCAAAACTGTTTTCCCAGTACCCGCACAACCATCCACAATACTAACTCCTGTGGCATTTTTTTCGAATGAATCTAAAATATCATTTATGACTGCTATACTGATTTCATTTTGTTCACCGGTCAACGCATTATAAGGGGAAAACTTAAAAATATTATCATTTTCTATGATATCAAGAGAATGATTTGCAAGTCCATTATCTTTTAATTGCTTCCACAAAACACGAAATTGATTTCGATAATATTTACGATTAAAATAATCATGTGCAGCTTGCTGACCTTTGTTTTTATTCAAAATATTTTTAAACCTTTTATCAACAGAACAATATTTTATCAATCGTTGTTCATAGTCTAATACAACAGATTTATTAAATTTTCCATCAAAAACAATCTCGATAATCTCAAGTTGTTTTTTCTCTTCATTTTTCAGATGTTGACTCATTCTTGTTGCAACGCTCGTTGTTTCGCCTATATAAAGATTTTCATCATCATGAATAAGATATACTACTGGCCAATTTTTACCATCTCTCGTTGCTCGCACCTGTTCTAACCCATCCTCATTAAATGGAAAAGAACGTATTTCATTCACTGTTGGCATATAATTATCTCCTTCTTTTATCCTCAATAATGCTCAACACACCACAAGATAATTATATTCCCCAAAACAAACACTTTCAATATTATTCTACCTCAACAAAAAACCGCCATAAGCCAATCCCTTACAGCGGTTCTCCTTCAAACTCAATATTTCTTCTTCCCCTTCAGCTCCTCATACAGCAGCTTATAGTTCTCATATCTCAGCTGACTAATCTTCCCTTCCGCCAGCGCGTCCTTCACGCCGCACACGGGCTCTGCAATATGGGAGCAACCGCCGAACTTGCAGAATATCTCATACATCTCAAATTCGGGGTAGAACTTTGCCAAGTCCTCCTTCTCCATATCAAAGAGTGCTAACGAGCTAAAGCCCGGAGTATCCAGGATATAAGTGTCCTCGCCGATGGCAATCAGTTCGGAATGTCTGGTAGTATGCTTGCCACGTTCAATCTTTTTACTGATGGAACCGGTCTCCATGGTAATATTGCTCTGGAGTCTGTTAATCAGCGACGATTTACCCACGCCGCTGGGGCCGGCCACAGTCGTTGTTTTGTGATGAAGGATCTTACGTACCTTCTCAAGGCCGATACCTTCCTTAGCACTGACACTCAAGGTCTCATAGCCGCAGGCTCTGTAGATTTCCTCGTAATTCTCCCCCTGTCCTTCCTCGTCAATATCTGCCTTATTAAAGCAAATGATACACGGAATATTCTGCTGCTCCATCATAATCAAAAATCGATCCAGCAGATTAAAGTTGGGTTGTGGCTTTACGATAGAAAAGATTACCAGTGCCTGGTCAATATTGGCAACCGCCGGACGGATAAGCTCACTCTTTCGGATAAGAAGTGTCTCAATATTCCCGGTCATTTCTTCTTCATCTAATATCTGAATCAGTACATCATCTCCTACAAGGGGCTTCTGCTTATCTTTACGAAAGATTCCTTTCGCCTTGCACTCATATATCCCCTTACCCGGAACGTGTACATAATAGAATCCTGCAATTCCTTTTACAATCTTTCCCTGCACTTTTGCTCCTTTACTCCTGTACGAACTCAACCCTTCTGGAGAAGGACTTAGTATCGATTTCCGCCGGCATCGTTATCTGTTCACCGGTAGCGGGGTCAGTAATCGTCTCTCCCGGTGTGGTAATCGTATAGTAGAACTCTATCGTACCACCGGAAGAAGTAATACCATAAGAATTCACAGTCACCGGAAAACTGGTTACATTGGTATCTATGAGAAATTTGCCCTCATCCGTTACCAATGCTACCTGTATCACATTTCCCGCCACATAGTCAGGAGCCTCTTCCTTGGTGGGTGCTTCGATACTTATATTGCACTTGTAAGTAGCAACCTCCGGGCCCTTACTTATCTTAATATCCACTGCAGTTCCCTTTTCCAGATATTTGCCCTGGGACTCTCCCTGATAACAAACCAAATCCTTGGGAACTTCGTCGCTGTGCACATGTGCCACACTCTTAACACTTAGTCCCGCTTCGGTTAAAACAACCGTAGCATCCATCTCATCAAGACCAATCAGATTGGGCATTTTCACCTGATTTTCCGATACACCAATGCTGACCGTTACAACTACTTCACTTCCCAGAGGAGCAGATTCTCCCTGCGCAGGAACCTGACTCATCACAAGTCCCTTGCTGACTTCTGTGGAATAGCTCTCCTCACGCTTGATTTTAAAGCCGGCATCCGATAAGGTATTGAATGCTTCCTCGTAAGTCAGGTCAAGTACATAGGGAACGGAGGCCACTTCTATTTCCTCAGAAAAAGACTCTGATGGTCTTACCAAAGGCTCCTCCGAATCCTCAATAATCGGATCGCTGATAATCGGTCCCTGACTGCTGCTTGGCGCGGGTACACTGGATTCATGATTAAAGAATCCCATAATCTTCCCCATAAGTACAATGATAATGATACAGATAATCACTCCCGCCACAATTGCTAAGATAGTGGTAATCTTCTCCATACGGGAATGTGTATCCTCTTCGTATTCTTCCTCAATATATTCCTCAGGAATTGTCTCCGTATTTAAACGAAGTCCTGCCTCTCTCTGACGCACGGGTTCCTCATAAACCATCTCTCTGGGAGCGGTTTTACGCTTAATCTGCGCCATATCCTCCTCAGAAATCATACGGGTTCCTGCCTGAGTATCCATGTTGCTGCCTGCCACCACAAAACCATCCGGATTCATCAGTGACTGCTTCAAATCTGCAACCAACTCACCCATACTCTGATATCTTCGATCCGGTGACTTCTGACAGCACTTCTGCACAATGCCTTCCACACTGCTTGGAATCTCCATCACATAGTCCCGTACCAGAGGTAAATCCTCCTGAATATGCTTAATGGCAATAGCTACCGTAGTCTCTCCGTTAAAGGGAACTCTTCCGGTAAGCATCTCAAATAAAGTAATACCCAGAGAATAGATATCACTCTTCTCATCGCTGTATCCGCCACGAGCCTGCTCCGGAGAGGTGTAGTGTACAGATCCCATTACGTTAGAGGTAATGGTATTACTGGTGGCCGCTTTAGCGATACCGAAGTCTGTTACCTTCACCTTCCCGTCCTTAGAAATAATAATGTTCTGGGGCTTAATATCTCTATGAATAATATGATTGTTGTGAGCAGCTTCGATTCCCATACAAATCTGTATGGCAATACTGACTGCTTCCTTATAAGATAATCTTGCTTTTTTCTCAATATACTTTTTCAGGGTGATTCCTTCCACCAGCTCCATAACAATATAATGGATGCCGCCTTCTTCCCCAACATCATACACATTCACAATGTTAGGATGCATCAGCCCTGCTGCCGCCTGTGCTTCAATGCGGAACTTAGACACGAAATTGGCATTCTCCCCAAATTCCTGCTTCAGTACCTTCACCGCCACAAAGCGGTTCAATTTATGACATTTTGCTTTATAGACATCTGACATTCCGCCGGTGCCGATTTTTTCTAATATCTCGTACCGGTCTCCTATCATCATTCCAATTTTTACCATCTTAACCTCGCTACTTTCTTTCCTACAATTCTGCTACTTCCAAAAGTACTACGGAAATATTGTCCCTTCCGCCTCTTTCGTTTGCCATGTGCACCAACTGCTGTGCCTTTTCCACCACATCTCTCTGACCGCGGACAATCATCAAGATTTCTTCATCGTCCAGCATATTGGTCAGACCATCTGAGCACATCAAAATTGTATCCTGCTTAGTTAATTCTACAGAAAAGAAATCTACTAAAACCTGCTCTGATACTCCCACTGCTCTGGTAATAATATTCTTGTCCGGATGATTTCTGGCAGCTTCCCTGTCGATTCCACCCATTCGAATCATTTCTTCCACCAGAGAGTGATCCTTGGTAATCTGCTTAATCTCCTCATTTATCACATAAAGTCTGCTATCGCCCACATTGGCAACCTGCAGATTGTTTCCTAAAATAGTAGCTGCCACTACTGTAGTACCCATGCCCTCAAATTCAGCATCTTCCTTTGCCTTTTCATGAATTCTTCTGTTAGCTTCTTCAATGGCCTCTTTTAAGATAACTGCCGGGTCTTTTTCAAAGGAACGCTCCACCCACTCACGCATGGTTTCCACGGTGCATTTTGAAGCATAATCTCCTGCTTTATGGCCTCCCATACCATCTGCCACAATAAACAAATTGGGCAAATTGCCGATAGAGACTTCACTGGAAAAAACACTGTCTTGATTCATTTGTCTCTTCCTACCTACATCGGTAATGGAAAATGTCTTTAACACTCCTTACACTCCTCCTGCTTCATATGGGAACGACGCAGCTGTCCACAGGCTCCGTCGATATCTCTCCCCATTTCCCTTCTTATAGTAACATTGATTCTGTTTTTTTCAAGTACGTTTTTGAAGCGCTGAATGTGCTTCTCATCGGACTGTACATAGTCTCTTTCATTAATTGGATTCACCGGAATAAGATTCACATGGCAGCCCAGTGGCTTTGCCAAAGCAATAAGCTCTCTGGCATCCTCATCCGTATCATTTTGCCCGCCTACCAGACTGTACTCGAAAGTAATACGTCGTCCGGTCTGCTCCATATAAAAGCCACATGCATCCATAAGCTCCGCAATAGAGTACTTATTGGCGATGGGCATCAGCTTCTTTCGCTTCTCATCGGTAGTAGCATGCAAAGAAAGAGCAAGGGTGATCTGCAAATGCTCCTTTGCCAGCATACGCATCTTCGGTACGATACCGCAGGTAGATACAGTGACGTTTCTCGCACTGATATTCAATCCGTTCTCATCGGTAAGAAGATGGATAAACTGTAACAGATTATCATAGTTATCCATAGGCTCGCCACTTCCCATCACTACCACATTGGAAACCCGTTCTCCCGTATACACGCTGATGGCATAAATCTGATCCAGCATCTCTGAAGGCATCAGATTCCTCTCCAGCCCATCCAAAGTAGATGCGCAAAATCTACAGCCCATTCTGCATCCCACCTGAGAGGAAATGCACACAGAGTTTCCGTGCTTGTACTTCATCCACACACTCTCCACCAGGTTACCGTCCCTCAGCTGGAAAAGAAATTTTCTTGTACCGTCAATCTTAGATTCCTGGACACGCACCGGTTTAAGAGAAGTAAACTCATAGTTATCCCTAAACATCTGTCTGAAATCCTTAGACAGGTTGCTCATCTCATCCACATCCCGCACCAGCTTTTTGTGCATCCACTCATAGCACTGCTTTGCGCGGAAAGCCTTCTCTCCTCTGCTCTTAAGCTCTTCGGTAAGCTGCTCTAAATTAAGGGATTTAATATCCAATTTCTCATCTACTAAAAATTGTTCCATCTTACTTCCTTACTGCCTTCTAAGCCTTGCATAGAAAAATCCGTCCGCCTGTGCAAAGCCCGGTAAAATCTGCCTCTGCTCTTCCACCTCGAAGGGGTAATTGTCGCAGATATACTTTACCATATCCTCATTCTCAGCTTTATGAATGGTGCATGTACTGTATAAAAGTACTCCACCCTTTTTTACATATTGCCAGCTGTTATCCACAATATCCTTTTGAAGCCTTCCCAGACTCTCCATAGATTCCGGGGAAATATTGTATTTAATATCCCTCTTCTTCCCCATGACACCAAGACCGGAGCAAGGTACATCCATAATTACCACATCTGCCTGTTCCTTCATGGTTTCATCAAAAACCGTGGCATCATGTACCTGAGTCTCTACCTTATCCTCCAGTCCCATGCGCTGAAGATTCTCTCTGATAAGGGCTACCTTGTCCTCTGATACATCACGGCTGAGAACCTTATCTGTCCTCTCTGCCGCCAGCATGGATTTCCCTCCCGGTGCCCCGCAGATATCCATGACAAAATAGCCGGACTTAATATCCGCCGCCTGCACTGCCATCATGGAGCTTACATCCTGTACAGTAAACTTTCCTTCTTCAAAACCTTCCAAACCGGATAGTCCGTCCACTCCGGATAAAAAGTACGCACCCTCCACATCCTCTGATGCCTTCACAGATACGCCACTTTTCTCCCACCCGGAAAGTAAGGCTGCTCTCTCTTCCTGCGAAATCCCAGAAGAAAAACGAATACTGATAGGATGAATCTCCATTAATCCTTCCAGTATCCGCTCGGTATCCTCTACTCCGTAGTCCCCCGCAAACTGCTCCACAATCCATTGGGGCATGGAATATTTAATACTCATATAATATACCACATCCTTTGCCTTATCCGGCATAGGTATACAGTCCTTATTTGCCGAAATCTTACGAAGCACACCATTTACAAAGCCCTTAAGATTGGTGAACTTTCTCTTGCCTGCCAGCTTCACCGCCTCGTTACAGGCTGCACTGTCCGGCACACTGTCCATATAAAGAATCTGATAAGTGCCCATACGTACCAGACATCGAATCAGCGGCTTCATCTTATTTACCGGCACAGAAGAAAACCGGCCGATAATGTAATCCAGCTCCAGTCTTCTCTCGATACATCCTTCCGTCAGCCGCTTGATAAAACGCTTTTCCTGACTCTCCAGGTAATCATATTTATCCAGTACTGCTTTCACCAGCTTGTGGGAAAAGGTCTTGCTTCTCTCCATCTCAAGCAGCATATCCAATATAATTTCTCTGCTATTATCAGCCATACTCCTAACCTAACTTATCTCCTTCAGCTACCTTTACCCCCAAAAGGAAATCATGGGTACTCATACGCTTCTTGCCTTCTAACTGCAGGCTTGTAATACAAAGAAGTCCCTTTTCGGTAGCTACCTTAATTTCATTCTTGGTTACTTCTGCAACCTCACCACATGCTACAGCGGTAGGCACGTCCTCCACATGAGCTTCCCATACCTTCAGCTGTTTTCCCTTATAAAAGGTAAAGGCACTTGGCCAAGGGTTCATACCACGGATTAAGCGGTCCAATACTACCGCATCCTTGGTAAAATCCAGCTTACCCATTTCCTTGGTAATCATGGTTACATGGCTGCTCTCTGCATCATTCTGCTTCTCACCCACCAGCTTACCTGCCTCTAACAATGGAAGTGCCTCCACGATAGCCTCTGCACCAACTGCTGCCAGCTTGTCATGAAGAGTCTCGAAATTGTCGGTATCCTCGATAACCACTTCCTTTTTATATAGCATATCGCCGGTATCAATCCCTGCGTCCATCTGCATGATGGTAACACCGGTCTTCTCCTCACCGTCAATAATAACACTCTGAATAGGCGATGCCCCACGATACTTCGGAAGGAGAGATGCATGAATATTAACACTGCCGTACTTTGGCATATCCAGAATCTCCTGAGAAAGAATCTGTCCAAAAGCAGCTACCACAAATATATCCGCTTCATATCTCTTTAATTCTTCAATTGCTTCAGGCCTCTTGATTCTCACCGGCTGAAATACGGGTAAATCATATTTCATTGCACATACCTTTACCGGAGACGGCATCAGTTCTTTACTTCTTCCCTTTGGCTTATCCGGCTGGGTTACAACCAGCGTAATCTCATGTCCCGCCTGAATCAGTGCTTCTAATGCGGAAGCAGCAAAATCAGGGGTTCCCATAAATACTATTTTCATATTATTCTCCGTCCTGCTGTGCAAAAGTCACATCCATCAAATCGCCTTCTACCTTTTCAACATATAAATGACCATCTAAGTGATCTAATTCGTGGCAGATAGCTCTTGCAAGAAGCTCCGTACCTTCTAATTCAAAGGTCTTCATATCCACATCCTGAGCCTGAACCTTTACATAATTTGGTCTGGTTACCTGACCGGACTTACCCGGCACGCTGAGGCATCCCTCCTGGCCTGTCTGCTCACCGCTCTTTTCCAAAATCACCGGATTAATTAAAATATATGGCGATTCGCCGGTAACATCGATTACCACAATACGTTTTAAAATACCCACCTGTGGAGCAGCAAGTCCTACACCATTTGCTTCATACATGGTATCTAACATATCTTCAATTAATTCTCTGGTTCTGGGAGTCATCTCCTTTACTTCCTTACACTTTTTGGTAAGTACTTCATCACCCATTTCTCTAATATTACGAATTGCCATTTTAATCTATATCCTTTCATCATTTTATAATCATGTACTCCTTGGAGAATCCAAGCAATATATGATTATAACCCATTCATTGGGTCAAAGTCAAACTGTACACTGACTCTGCTCACATTACTTTCATGAATCTTCTCTTCCAGTACATCCTTGACCTGTACCAATCTGCTATAATCCTTATGCTTAACATAAAATACAAAGCGGTAAATATCCTCGATTTTACCAATGCCTGCCGGCGACGGACCGATGACCTGAAGCTGATTGCGGATGGATTCCTGTGCCGGATTCATTCCCTTCACAAGTTCTGCCAGACGTTTTCCTACCTGCAATGCTTCTGCCTCATTTCTTCCAAACATCTGCACTGCCAGCATATGTGCCGAGGGAGGATACTGCATCATCTTCCGGTACAAAATCTCCTCCTCATAGAAGGATAGGTAATCCTGCTGCCCGGCGTGAATAATTGCATAATGCTCCGGCTGATAGGTCTGCACCACCACTTCTCCCGGAAGGGTTCCACGCCCTGCACGGCCTGCTGCCTGAGTAATCAACTGGAAGGTCCGCTCCCCTGCTCTATAATCCCCTACAGATAAGGACAAGTCTGCTGCCAGTACTCCCACCAAGGTTACATTAGGGAAATCATGTCCCTTTACAATCATCTGGGTTCCCACCAGCACATCCGCCTCTCCGTTTCGGAAAGCAGTAAGGATTTCCTCGTAACTATCCTTAGTCTTGGTAGTGTCCGCATCCATTCGAAGAACTCTCATCTGTGGATACAGCTCCTTTAGCTTATCTTCAATCTGCTGGGTTCCTGCACGAAAGCCCGAGATATATTTGGAGCCGCACTCCGGACAACTTTTCATGCTTGGCATCTCATAGCCGCAATAATGACATACAAGTCTACCACCACGGTGCTCCGACAGTGATACATCACAGTGGGGACACTTAGCTACATATCCGCAGGACCTGCAGGACACGAAGCCTGCCAGACCTCTCCGGTTGATAAAGAGCATACTCTGCTGTCCCTTGGAAAGTCTGTCTGCCAGAAGCTCCTGCAGCTTCCAGCTGAAAATCGTCCGATTACCACGCTTTAATTCCTCTCGTAAATCCACTGTATATATCTGTGGTAAGGCTCCTCCGGTAAGTCTCCTTGTCATGGAAAATAACTTATATTCTCCCTTCTGTGCTTTATAAAAAGCCTCCAGCGACGGTGTGGCAGAACCAAGCACCACCGATGCACCATAGAGACTTGCCAGATAGATAGCAGTCTCCCTGGCATGATACTTGGGCGCACTCTCACTTTTATAGCTGGACTCATGCTCCTCGTCTATAACGATTAATCCCAAATTGGGAAAGGGGGTAAAAAGAGCCGATCTGGGACCAATAATCACATCGATTTCCCCATGCTTTGCCCTTTCACATTGGTCATACTTTTCTCCGGGTGACAGGCTGGAATTCAGTACACTGACCCGATCTCCAAAATGTCTGTAAAACCGAAGAAGCGTCTGATATGTAAGGGCGATCTCAGGAATCAGCACAATAGCCTGCTTTCCCCTTGCCACTATTTTCTCAATCAGGCGAATATACACTTCCGTCTTACCGCTTCCGGTGATACCATGTACCAGATAGGTTCCCCGGTTTCCGGTATCATAATCCTTTATCACTTCCTGAACAATCTCTGACTGCTCCTGACTTAGCCTTTTATTCGTCTCCTGACTATCCATCCGCTTCACCGGATTGCGATAGGAGGTAATGACCTCCTTTCGAAGGATTCCCGCCTTCTCAAGGCTGCTTACTGTAGCCGCTGAAACCATCAGCTTTCCTGTCACCCATTCATAAGGAATTTCTCCCTCGCTTAAAAGTTCCCTAAGAAGTCTGGCTTTCGCAACCTGATGCTTCCTTTCAGCCTGCCCCAAGGCGTCTAACGTTTCCTCTCTGCCTGCCCTTAAAATAAGCTTCCTATGCTCTATCTTTTTTACCGACTTCCGGGCAGGTATTACGGTCTTGATTGCCTGAATCATGGTGGCACCATAGTTTTTCTTAATCCATGCAGCCAGCTGAATCTGCCTATCCTGAATAGCGGTAGAGTCCACCACTATCCGATGGATGACTTTCATCTTGGCAGGGTCCCAGTTACACTTATCCGAAAGTCCTACCACGTAACCTTTTATTAATCTATTACCATTTCCAAAAGGAATCTCCACACACATGCCGTAGTCCAGGGTATCTCTCATGCGCTCCGGAATCTCATATTGGAAGGGTCTGTCAACCTGTTCATGGGAGATGTCTACAATGACATCTGCATACCTCTTTCCCACTTGTCTCTCCTACCTGTTTTCTAATATCTCTTGAATAAGTACTCTCTCATCCATAGGGTACTTCACGCCCTTAATTTCCTGATAATCCTCGTGTCCCTTACCTGCAAGCACCACAATGTCTCCCTCCTGTCCGTGCTCTATGGCATAGCGGATGGCCTCCTTACGGTCACAGATTTCCACAAAGGCACCGTCTGTCTTACCAATACCGGTCTTAATATCCTCAATAATATCCTGAGGTTCTTCAAATCTTGGATTATCAGAAGTAATAATTGTCAAATCTGCCAGCTTACCACTGATTTCTCCCATCTCAAAACGTCGAAGCTTAGAGCGATTTCCTCCACAGCCGAAAAGGCACACCAGGCGTCCCGGCTCATACTCCTTTAATGTAGTAAGCAAACTCTCTAAGCTCATTGCATTATGCGCATAATCAATAAGTAAGGTAAAATGGTCGGATACCTTTACCATTTCGATTCTGCCCTTTACCTTTGCAGATAAAAGTGCCCTCTGAATCGCCTCTACCGGTACGTTAAAATGTCTGCAAATGGCAATGGCTGTCAGAGCATTATAGACACTGAAGCGTCCCGGTGTAGTTACCTGAGCATCAAAATCCATCAGCCCCTGCACCTTGAAGCTGACGCCCAGCTGTCCCGGCTTCTTTATCAGTTCCATATCCTGTGCATATAAATCATTGCCTGCATTCATACCATAGGTCTCAATCTCACAGGTATGACCGGCGATAACCTGCTGACAGTGCTTATCATCACCGTTTACGATACCTACCTTGCACTGCTTAAACAGCATTCCCTTACATTCCATATATTCTTCAAAGCTGGCATGCTCATTCGGTCCGATATGATCCGGCTCTAAATTGGTAAAGATACCGAAGTCAAATACAAAACCGTTACTTCTATGCTGCATCAGTCCTTGACTGGATACCTCCATCACCACAATATCCATACCTGCTACTACCATCTTGGCAAAGGTCTCCTGAAGCACAAAGGACTCCGGTGTGGTATTCACCGCCGGGATGTGTTCCTCTCCAATAATCGTCTCAATGGTTCCCATCAGACCAACCTTGTAGCCCGCATTCTCTAAAATGGACTTCACCAGATAAGTAGTGGTAGTCTTCCCTTTCGTACCGGTAATGCCGATGGTCTTTAATTTCCTTGCCGGATGCCCCAAATACGCTGCAGCAATAAAGGACATGGCGTATCGAGTGTTCTCCACCTGAATCACAGTTACGTCGCAGTCCTTCAGCCCCTCTACTTCCTTTGATACAAGGACTGCCGCTGCCTTTCCTGCCATCTCCACAGCAAAATCATGGCCATCGAACTTGGCTCCCTCAATGCAGATAAAAAGGCATCCCTCTGACACCTTTCTGGAATCATAGACCACCTGTGTAATCTCTGTCTGCAAACTTCCCTGTAATACTTTATAATCAATTTCCTGTAATAATTTTTCTAAATTCATGTGTTTTGCCTTTCTCTTAATATGTAAAAAATACTCTTATTTTATAATACGTGAAAAGCAAGTTCAAAGTCAATGGTCTGCTAAGTTTCTGAAAAGATTGGCAAAAATGGAATATATATAGTATAGACGTGGAAAAGCTCCGGCATGCACCGGAGCTTTTCACGATTTTCTTATGAGGGGGGAGATAGTTTTTCAACTACCATGTGTCTATCATACCTATAATTTGTGTTCAAAATGTGTCCAAATAATTAAATGAGTATAAGACTTTTCTTTATAGTTTTTTAAGACTTGCATCATTTCTGCTTACGAGTAATTGGTCATGATATATTGCAGACTCTCCTGTCCACGGAAAGCATTGATTCCCAGCTGATACACCACAGACATGGTAACCTGACTGCGACCATTCATCATTGACTCACTGCTTCCCGGACCATGCTTCTCATCCACTGCTACCAGGAACGCTTCCAAATCACCAAAATACATCAAATCCTCTCGTCTCCGGTATCCGTCACGCTCTACCAGCACACTGAATTTTCCAAAATTCTTGTTAACACCAATTCTTCTTCCCCCCACAAAAACTACATCCTTCTGTGCAAAAAGAGGCTTCGGATTCCCCACACCATAGGGCTCTAAGCGTTCAATCTCCTTTGCCAGGGACATGCTTGCATAGGATAGAGGCATGGGTACATCTATATGCACCACCGGTACAAAATCCTCTGCCGCAAGCTTTGACTTTTTGTTGAGCTGCATTCGAAATATCTCCACATTCTCCGGTGGCAGAGACACCCCTGCTGCCAGTTTATGTCCGCCAAACTTCGTTAAAAGTTCTTTCACCTCTACCAACGAATCATACATAGGATAACTTTCTATGGAACGTCCGGAGCCCTTTACGCCTTCTTCTCCATCTGTCAGTACAAATACCGGATGATAATACTGCTCTCTGATACGTCCGGCAATAATTCCTGCCAGACTCTCATGAACCTGAGGCAAATACACCACCATTACATCCTGTTCATACAATTTCTCAACCTCAATCTGCTCCTTTGCCTTTTTCACACCCTCCAGAGTCAAATTTTTACGACTGTCATTTAATTCCTTAAGTTCTCTGGCAGCCTTCATTGCAACCTGCTTTGTATTACTTTGTAAAAGTTCCAAAGCCCTCACCGCACTATCCAGTCTTCCGGTGGCATTGAGACAGGGACCTATTACGAAGCCAAGGTGATAACCTGAGATATTCTCCTTGTCCAGCTCATTTACCTCCATCAGGGCCAACAAGCCATGATTCTCTGTAGTTGCAAACCGTCTTAAGCCTTCCTTCACGATGATGCGGTTTTCATCCTTCAGTTCCATAACATCACATACGGTGGCCATAGCCGCAAAGGGAAGCAAATACTCTCCCAACCATTCTTTTCGTACAAACTGCAGCTTCTCTGTCAGAGCCTGAATTACTTTATAAGCTACCACACCTCCACAAATGCTCTTAAACGGATACTTACATGCTTCCTGCTTTGGATCTACCACAGCATCCGCCGTGGGAAGAAGCTCTACCTTTTTCTCCCCATTCATTTCATAGGGTACCTCATGATGATCCGTGACCACCACTCGGATTCCATAGCTTTTAGCCAGTGCAATCTGCTCCGGCGCCGCGATACCGTTATCACAGGTAATAATCAATCCCACACCATCTGCTCTCGCTTCTTCAATCAGAGAATCATTCAATCCGTATCCATCCTTAATACGATGAGGAATGGCAGTATCTACCTTGGCGCCACACTCCATAAGTCCCTTGGTCAGAATAAATGCGGAACAGATTCCGTCCACATCATAGTCACCGATGACGCGAATATATACCTGCTCGTCGATGGCAGCACACAAAAGCTCCACCGCCTTATCCATATCCTTTAAAAGCCATGGACTATGACAATCCTTCAGACCGCCGTTTAAGAAAAGCGACACCTGCTCCTCCTCAACAATATCTCTATTCCTAATAATTCGTGCAAGCACGGGACTGATATTATAATCCTTGGCCCATCTATCAAAATCAGCCTTTTTCGCTGCAACCATCCACTTTTCCATGGATAATCTCCTTCCAAAAAGGGCTGTCGCCTTTTGGCAACAGCCCTATATCATTACTCTTCTTCCACCTTAGGAGGGAACTTCTGGCGAAGTACATACCATAACGCACCTGCAAGGCAGATGGATGAATAGGTACCGCAGAAAATACCAACCATAAGTGGTAATGCAAACTCACGAATACTGGTTACACCTAAAATATATAATACTGCAACCATAACAAAGGTAGTCAGAGAGGTAAAAATACTTCTGGACAATGTCTGAGTGATACTGGCATTCACAATATCCTTTAAGTCATCCTTCTTGGTCATCTCAGCCATGCTCTCACGGATACGGTCGAAGATAACGATGGTCGCATTGATAGAATAACCTACAATGGTAAGAATACATGCGATAAAGGTATTACCTACAGATACTTTTGCAATTGCATAGAATGCAAGTACTACAAGTACGTCATGCCCCAACGCAACCACACTACTGATACCGAAACGAATATCACTGAAACGGAATCTGATATAAATCAGCATACCTACAATTGCTACCAGAATTGCAACAACAGTATCTCGGGACATTTCACCACTAATGGTAGAACTAATCGTTTCAGTAGTGATAAGCTGCTCGTCTACGCCGAACTCACTTACAAAGTACTGATTCAGCTCATCTCTCGTGTCCATATCCAAAGTACTTGACTTAAAGATTACCTCACTGGAATCCTGGACAGTCTGAATCTGAACAGCACTTCCTACAATCTCTTCTACTCCCGGAAGAACATCTGCGTTAATCTCTTCCAATGTCATACTTTCATTGAAATTAACAGTCGTAGCAGTACCACCCTTAAATTCCAAACTTAAGTTCAGGAAATCTCCGGTAGTAGCCTTATTTACACCCATTACCACAAATCCGGCAACAATCAAAGCAATGGAAATACCGGCATATAACTTCTTCTTTCCAAGGAAATCAATGGTCTTTCTCTCTCTGCCCACGCCATACCACTTCTCATGACGGACACCCAGAGCATATAAAGCATTCATAATCGCCTTGGTAACAAAAAGTGCGGTAAACATGGAAACCACGATACCAAGGGCAAGAGTCTGTGCAAAGCCCTTAACATTACCGGGGCCCAATAAATAAAGCACTGCTGCCGCAATTAAAGTAGTAATATTACCATCGATAATCGCAGACAACGCCTTATCGTAACCAATCTGCATAGCACTCTTCACTGTCTTACCGGTCACAAGCTCCTCACGGATACGTGCAAAGATAATAACGTTGGCATCTACTGCCATACCGATAGAAAGAATAATACCTGCAATACCGGATAAGGTAAGTGTTAAATCAAATCCCTTTAATAAAAGAACTACAATTGCTACATAAAGTGCAAGGGCAAGAGCAGATGCCGCACCGGAAACATAGTAAACCGCAATCATAAAGACAATAATGATTACAAGACCGATCGCTGCTGCCAAAATACTGGTTTCAATGGCTTCTACACCCAGCTGGGCACCTACCACCTTAGAATGAAGCTCTTCCAGCTCTAAGCTAAGACCACCGATACGAATGGTGGACGCCAGTTTCTCAGCTTCTTCAAAGGTAGACTGACCGGTAATCTGAGCCACACCGTCGGTAAGCTCTCCCTGTACACGGGGTACACTGATAAAGCTTCCGTCATAATAAATACCGATGGTCTCACTGTTTACACCACCGTTATAGGCCTTTCTGGTAGCCTCAGCAAACTTACTCTTACCTTCTTCAGTCATTACCAGATGTACGATAATCTGGGAATTTCCCATGGAATCGGTCTGCGATCCCGCTTGGGCTTCCTTAATATCCGTACCTACCAGTACAATGGAGCCGTCAGCTTCCAGCTCCTCAATAGTACGGGTTAAAACATAATTCCCAACCTCTGTACTATAGGAATAGTTTAACTGTCCGTCACTGCCTGTCTGGGAAATAAAATACAAAGTACCCGGTCTTCCCAGCTCTGTCAAAATTGCAGAAGCATCGGTGACGCCCGGAATCTCAATATTGATTCGATCTGCGCCTTCCTGATACACAATCGCCTCTGTACTGTAATTCCATACACGCTGCTGCAGCTTAGAAATTGTATCGCTCATATCAGTTGCACTGGGCTCTTCCTCGCCTACAACCTGATAAGTAATACTTACACCACCTGCCAGGTCAAGACCCAGCTTAATCTCACTTGCACTTCCTGTACCCTTTCCGTCGATACCAAACAAATCTACGAAAGTGATAAAAATCAGTGCAACAAACATTGCTACTAACGTAGCAACTGCTCTGCTTTTTTTCATCTTACTAAAACCTCCATGACAAAAATCTGCTTAATTATAGCACATCCGACATAATTATGAAAGACCTTTCCCCTTGGAGAATCTTATAAAAATATGTAACTAGCTCAGCATTCCGCCCAGCATTCCGCCTCCGCCACAAAGTAAAAAAGTGGTTAAAAAGCTTTGTGCTACCACGGTTCCTTCCCCATGGTAGATATAGGATACTAAAAGTAGCACCAGATAATAGGCGCAGCCCATAAGCAGTCCCCACATAAATCTGTGCACCTGCATCTTCTTCCCTGCCAAAAATCCTGCAATCCCTGTAGAAAGTATGTAAAGAATAATCACTACCACTGATACTACCTGCAAGGGCAGATGCAGCTTATAAAGAAGTAATGCCAAAATCCCTATTCCAAGTGCTGTGATACACAGAGAGATTATTAAATAAATCAACATACAGACTGCTATTTCCTTTTTGCCATTTGCGGCATTTGCTCGTTCCATCCGATACCTCCTGAATAAAGTATAACTTACTACTCCATGTGTATTCAGAAGGAATCTAAAAAATGAAAAAATCCGGAAAGCATTTCTGCTCTCCGGACATCATTCTTCAAATATAATCTTCATTGTTGTCCCCTTATCGGGTTCACTGGTAAGCTCCAGCTTCGCATCGTGGGAAACTAATATATGTTTCACGATAGCAAGTCCAAGTCCGGTACCCCCCGTAGACTTAGAACGGCTCTTATCCACTCGATAGAAACGTTCAAAAATACGTTCCTGATGCTCCTTTGAAATGCCGATACCGGTATCGCTGACTATAAGTGCCACCTTTTCACCCTCGTGTCCAACCTTTACGTAGACCTTACCATTTTCATAATTGTAGCGGATGGCATTATCTACCAAATTGTATATCAGCTCATCTATCATGGTCCGATTGCCCATGATATAACAATCCTCTCCCTCCACAGAAATGGTAACATTATGCTTCTGTGCACTAATCTGCAGCATCTCCGCACAAGCATTTACCATCACCAAGAGATTGATTCGCTCTAAATCCAGCTCACCTTTGCTGACATCAAGCTCCGCCAACCTGATAATATCATTAATCAATGTTAACAGTCTGGTAGCACTCTTATGGATTCCTGCTGCAAACCTTCTGGTATCCTCTTCCGTACCCATTCCCGCTTCTATCAGCTCCGCATAACCTGAGATAGAGGTTAATGGAGTCTTTAGCTCATGAGACACGTTCGCCGTGAATTCCTGACGCATATTAGCACTATGGCGCAGGTCCTGATGCTGCTTACGAATCATATGAATAAAGGGTTCCAACTCCTCGTAATAAGTGATGTTCTCCCCATCATCCAGATGCTCTGCCAATTTCTCAATGGGCTCTACCAAATTATCTGTTAAAACCTGCGCAAAAATCAGGGATATAATCGTTAACAGCCCTGCAATCACAAGAAGTGTGGGTATGGCACTAAAGAAAAAGCTGAAAATATTCTCCGCCTCCTCCGATACTCTAAGTACCATTCCGTCCTCCAGACGCACAGCGTAATAATAGGTACTCTGGTCCAATGTCTTCGAGATACGAATATCCGTGCCTTCCCCATTCTCATAAGCAGACAAAATCTCCGGACGATCACTATGATTCTCCATCGTTTCACTGTCTGTTGCACTGTCGTAAACTACACTTCCATCCTTCTCAATCAGAGTAACTCGCACTCCGTCCTGACTATTCCTATCTCCGGCAGCCATGATTTCATCAATGGTATCGTATTCCCGGATAAAATTGGAATAGATTTCCAGATTGGCCATAATCTGTTTTCCAAACAGATCGTAATATACCAGTGTAATACAAAGCATTGTGGAAAAGATTGCTAAGATTGATAAAAATACCAGTCTGGCATTAATCTTTTTCTTCATTCAGAATATACCCCACATTTCGAACTGTTTTAATCATGCTTCCCGCATTTCCAAGCTTCTTTCTAAGGGTTTTAATATGCATATCCAAGGTTCTGGACTCACCTTCGAAATCAGTTCCCCACACCCGGTCTAAAATCACCTTTCTGGTGGTCACGATTCCTGCATTGGTCATAAGAAGCTTTAAAAGCTCATATTCCTTATAAGTAAGCTCGCACAGTTCCCCATCTACGGTAACACTGTGACGCTCTTTATCCAAAATCACTTTTCCGAAAACAAGAGCCATCTCCTTGGGTTCTGCCTTGCTCCTTCTGAGCATGGCTTTTACACGTGAAATCAACTCCATCACCCCAAAAGGCTTGGTAATATAATCATCTGCACCGATATCCAGCCCCTTTACCTTATCAATTTCGGTTGCCTTGGCAGTCACCATGATAATGGGGATAAGCACCGTTTCTTTCCTACTGCGCAGCTTCTTGACAATGGACAATCCATCCTCATCCGGAAGCATAACATCCAGCAGAATCAAATCCGGCACCCTCTTGTCAAGCGCCTCATAAAAGGCTTTTGCATTGCCAAAGCCTTCCGTTTCGTAACCGGAGCCAGACAATGCAAAAGTTTCAATTTCCTGTATACTTTTATCATCCTCAACGACATAAATCAATGCCATAAAAGTTTCTTCCCTCTATTTCTGTGGTAATGCATAAACTTTACGATATGAATCCACCATCTTGATAAATTCCGGATTATTCTCCTTCTTCAAGGACTTAATGTATGCATGGGTATCGAACTCATTCTCATGTACCTCTAACAGACAAACTGCAATGTTGGAACAGTGGTCAGAAATACGCTCTAAGTTGGTACTTACATCTGACAGAATAAATCCAAGCTCGATGGTACACTTGCCCTCGCGGAGACGCTTAATATGTCTCTGCTTAATTTCATCACTAATACCATCAATCACCTCTTCCAAAGGCTCTACCTGCTTTGCCATCTCTAAATCATCATTAGCAAAACAATCCATGGTAATCTGAATAATATCTGAAATTGCATTTCTATACTGCACCAGCTCTGCTGATGCTTCTTCAGAAAATGAAAGATTCTTCTCTGCCATCTCCTGTGCAGCCTCTTTCAAGTTGCGGGCATGATCGGAAATACGCTCAAAATCACCGATGCAGTGAAGTAACTCGGATACAACCTGGCTGTCCTTCTCAGATAAATTCTTAGAACTAACCTGCACCAGATAGGTTCCCAGACGGTCTTCAAAAACATCCACTTCCCGTTCTAAATCCACAACGCGCTGTGCCACTGTTTCATCATATTTATCCAGTAGAGGTAATGCAAGGGCAATCGCTTCCTGCGACAGCTTTGCCATCTCATCCGCAACCTTCTTACTCTGCTCAATAGCGTAAGACGGCGTCTCTAAGAAACGAGAATCCAGCCAGCCAAGAACCTCATCCGTACGAGACTTAACCTTATCTTCCGGATCATCCTTAATAGTCTTGGTTGCAAGTGCAACAAGCCCCTTGGAGAATGGCAGTAAAATAATCGTAGCAAAGATGTTAAAACAACTATGCAGAGTTGCAATACCGGATGCAGTTGCAAGCTCAGACATAAACGGTAATTCCACTACTGCATTTACAATATAGAACACGGTCATAAAAATAATGGTACCGATAATATTAAAATACAAATGCACTAAAGAAGCACGCTTCGCGTTCTTATTAGCACCAATACTGGAAATCATTGCGGTTACACAAGTACCGATATTCTGTCCCATAATAATAGGGATAACAGAACTGTAACCGATAGCACCACTTACCGCCAACGCCTGTAAAATTCCTACTGATGCAGATGATGACTGAATAATCGCAGTTAATATAAGACCTGCTAAAAGTCCTAAAATAGGATTAGAGAACTTAACCAGCAAGCCGGTAAATGTAGGATCATCTGCCAAAGGCTCTACTGATGTACTCATGGTATCCATACCATACATTAAAATTGCAAAACCGATTAAAATCTCTGCAATATTACGATGTTTTTCTTTCTTAGAAAACATGATAATGATGATACCGATAAGTGCCATAATCGGTGAAAAGTTGGTAGGCTTACATAATTTTAATAAAAATGCCGTGCCTTCAATTTCCGCCAAGCTTAAAATCCAAGCAGTCAT
This sequence comes from Lachnospiraceae bacterium, assembly GCA_017467845.1. GTDB lineage: Bacteria > Bacillota > Clostridia > Lachnospirales > Lachnospiraceae > Acetatifactor. The sequence continues at coordinate 48,070 of JAFUKH010000032.1, forward strand.
TGTGGTACCAATATTGGCACCCATGATGATACCGACAGCCTGAGACAATTTCATAATACCTGAGTTAACAAAACCTACAACCATAACCGTGGTTGCTGAAGATGACTGGATTACTGCTGTAACGCCGGCACCTACCAATACCGCTTTAATAGGATTTCCGGCTAACTTTTCCAGAATTTTTTCCAATTTTCCACCGGATGCCGCTGCTAATCCATCACCCAGCATGTTCATTCCATATAGGAACAGCGCCACACCGCCCAACATGGCTATCCATCCAAAAATATCCATTTCTCTTACCGTACCTTTCCTTCATACGAATCAAAATTTACACCCCTATCATATCTTACGAATGTAAAATCTATAATCAACGAAATGTAAAATCTAAGTAAAATCATTTTACATTATAACGCATTTAGGATTCCGTCTGCAATAGCCTGTGCAATTTCCTCAAAACGGTCATCAAACAGCCTATTATCCGCATCATTATTAATAAATCCTACTTCCACCAAAACCGCAGGCATATTTGTCCTGCGAAGTACCGCCAGATTTTGTCTTACATTGACTCCTAGGTTCACAAAGCCAATCTGCTCCAGCTCCGCATTAATGGAATAAGCCATATTGGCAGCTGCGCCATAGGGATAATACACCAAACTTTCCACTCCGGTATACTGATTAGGGATGGGACTGGAATTGCGGTGAATGGATATAAAATATTCCGCACCAATCCTGTTTGCATCCAACGCCTTCTCCGTAGGTGTTTCATAAATGTCCGTTGTTCTGGAATAATACACGTCCACACCATTTCTTTCCAGAATCTCTCCCACTGCCATGGTAAGTGCCAGGGCATCATCCTTCTCCTGTCTTCCCTGATATACTGCTCCCGGGTTATCGCCTCCATGGCCGGCATCTAAAACTATAAGCGCCATATTTGTCCTCACAAAAAATTTGCTCTCATATTACTATATGAGAGCAATCTTCAAAACGTCCGATATTCGTTCTTAATCCCTTAATTCTATAATGGCATCCTTTTCATACCATCTTGCCAAAAGACCACTTAACTCGCCGGATTCCAATACCGACTTTTCTGTCTCAGTATTTATCCATAATGGATATACTTCTATGGAATATGGTTCTACATAAACTACTTTATCCGGATTATTTTTATATTCATTCAATCTTACCAGATACTCCTGATAATAGCTTTCTCCATAGCCGGTAGCAATCACATCATAGGCACCATAAGAAACAAAGGTTGCCTTTTTCTCAACAAAATCCAAATTCATGAATGAAACAACAAAAATAATGGCAGATAACACTAAAACACTTGTCCACATCCATACATTCTTACCATGAACAGGAACTATATACCTTACTACCTTAAACTTCTTTTCCAGCCATCCAAGCACATATATCTCACACAGAATAATTCCCATTAAGAGAAACATCTTGCATATATTCTGATTTCGCGCCAAAGGCTCACTTCCCCCAAACGCATAAAAACCCGGAGCAAATAAAGAAGCATATAAACAATACATTCCCACAACAAAAATCAGCGGATAATAAAACTTAAATGTACATTTACTTACAGCCTTCAAAATAACAGGAATAAGAATAATCAGCAAAATCCATACAAAAATGTCCAGCCACTCCACCGCTTGGGATGCTGAATATTCAAAGCAACGTAATATGGTCTCCCATACCGTTCCTTTCTCAAAATATGACTGACGTACTGCGTTACCGGGAGCTAACACATTCATAACGAATCCCACTTCCGAGATGACAAAGGGAATCAAATACAAAAGATATTTTTTATTTTTACACCTTTTCCATAACACAAGGGACATTATCAGAAAAAGCACAAAGCATTCCGCATTCAACAAAGCAGTGGAAAAATTGGCTCCCGATGCAATAAATCCCATCACGGTTGTCACTATGGTATATCCTACCGTCTTTTTATGATTTCCACCATTAATTGCCATTAACAACAATACAGACAATCCAATCGATATTATTGCAAAGCCCTGCATAAAAACATAATGAACCGCACCATTGTACCAATACAGCCCCGATGCCGGTGTATGCATAAAGGTAAATTGCACCAAAGATGCAATGCAGGAAACGCTAAAATATGTATAAAAATCAAAGCGAAGTCCCTTTCTGAGCAATACATAAAAGAGAAAAAATGTTGAAATACAAGTCATGCCAATCATCATATACGGCACCACAGCAGCATATTGCTCCCCGAACACAATAGGTGACAATGCAAAAAAGAAAATAGAAGAATACGTTCCCTGCCATGATTTATAAAAATCCTGCACAACATATAAAGCTGAATCCAATACTGAAAAAATATTGTGAGAATCCGCCCATGCACAATGCGGCCAATATGCAAACCAATAGCAGTCCCCTGCAATATGATTATATTTTGCTATATATAATAACGGAATCATCAAGATAAGAAAAAACTGGAATATTAATCCACAGAACGCTCTTCTGGTGAATAATTCCTTCTCTATTTCTCGTTTTAGTCGCTTTAAACGTTCCATGGACATATGCTCCTTTGTATGTATTCTAATTTGTCACATTTTTACCCTACTTTATCTCACTTTTTGCCAATGGTCAATATAAAAGACTCTGTTTTTATCTGCAAATCAACATTCCGTCTTCCTTTTGTCAAAATCAAACAAATTCCTCACCAGCTCATACATCCCTGTGGATGCCAGACCGCTGATCATTCCCTCTAAAATAACTTGAGGCGTGATACCACCGGACATATTTATGATGATTGCAAGTACCACTCCCGTGCAAAGTGCCGCCAGAGGAATATATTTGTTTGGAAACCTTGTAAAAGCTGTTTTCAGCGCATACCCTGCCACCAGACAGATTCCTAAAATAATGGGATCCACAAGCTCTAGTAAAAATGATAAATCCATACGTTCTTCTCCTTATTTATGTACTTCTACATAAATATGCAGACTGAACCTATTTCATCCACGCATCAGCCTCAAAATTTGATGAGTCCATGACTCATCATGCAACTCGCGAATAAACTTCCATGCCTCATTTGCAGGAGATTTGGCGCAGACCTTGGACCTAGGTACAATGTCCCCTCTACTTCCAGCACGAAAAAAAGAGTAGGTCATCGACCTACTCTTTCCGTGCTATACTGCAGGAGATGGGACTTGAACCCACACGTAGTCACCTACGTCAGATTTTGAGTCTGATGCGTCTGCCATTCCGCCACTCCTGCGTGTTGCCATTCCTAACAACGAATTATATTTTAGCATATCATCTCTGGAATAGCAAGGTGTTTTTTCTATTTTTAATACAATTCAGATTATTAAATGTATTTCATCTCGATTTCCACATCATTACCGGATACATGTACCTGTGCAACACTGCCACACACCAGAGGCATCATCGGCGACTTGTGACCGATGTCTAAATCAAAAATCACAGGAACATCGTATTTTGATGCTACCGGAAGTACTGCCTGATAAGCATCCAGTCCAAACATAGGCTCATCATTCAATGCGCGTCCGAATAAGAATCCTTTCGTGTATTTAAACCAGCCTGCCTGCTCCATCTGCCACATGGCACGACGAATAGAAAAAGTATTTAAATCACATGCTTCCAAAAACCAAATAATTCCGTCCTCTTTGTAACGCTCAATAAACTCTGTGGTCTTATCAAATCTGGTGCCGAGCAGATTTACCAGACAATCCATACAACCGCCCAAAAGACGTCCTTTCATGGAAATCTGCTGTTCTCCCTCTCTGGCATCCTCAGTAAACACGCCACCCACGTATGTTTTTAAGATACGGGGCTCCGTAGCATTTATGGTAGCCAGCGGATTCTCTTCATTTTTCAGAGACTCCTTCTCCCACTTATCGTATCCCTTCATCGTACGCTTCGAACCCGTCAATAACTTATAGGAATCCTCAATAGAAGGATGCAAAGGCTCCATTCCGAAAGCCGCTGCACATGGACCATAGATACTTGCTGTATCGCAAAGGGTCGTCAATAAATATATCAGATTGGTATTGTCCGAATACCCCATGTACCACTTAGGCTCTGCCTTCGCAATACTTTCAAAATCCACGTACTCCAGGATTTCGCACATCAGCTCCCCGCCACCGCAGGAAACAAGTACATCACTTTCCTCCGATAAAAAGCTTTCATTCACTTCTTTACCGCATTCTTCAGGAGTATTACTGATTCCCACACCCTCCATAGCGTAGCAGTTAGGACCGAGCACATAACGATAACCTCGCTCCTCCCATCTTTTCAGCCCATTATCAAAGGCACTTCTATATGGTTCAAAAGCACATCCGAAGGATGGTGCCAAAAAGCCCACACATCCTCCCGGTTGTAAGTCTTTGGGATAACGCATTAGTTTCCTCCAAACATTTTGTCATAAATATCAAACTGATCAAAGGTAGCAAAGTAATCCTTTGGAGTTTCTGCACGACGAATGAGCTGTACACTGCCGTCTTCTTTTAATAAAAGCTCCGCAGATTTAAGCTTACCATTATAATTATAGCCCATGGCAAAACCATGTGCTCCGGTATCATGAATAGCCATATAATCACCAATTTCGATCTCAGGCAACATTCTGTCAATGGCGAACTTATCATTATTCTCGCAGAGAGAACCAGTTACATCATACATATGGTCACATGGTGCATCTTCCTTGCCGAGCACCGTAATATGATGATATGCACCATACATTGCAGGACGCATTAAGTTTACGGCACAAGCATCCACACCGATGTACTCCTTATGAGTATGCTTCTCATGAAGTACCTTGGTTACCAAATGTCCATAAGGTGCCATCATAAAACGTCCAAGCTCAGTATAGATTGCAACATCTCCCATTCCTGCCGGAACTAAGATTTCCTCAAATGCCTTACGCACGCCCTCACCGATAACTCTGATATCGTTTGGCTCCTGATCCGGCTTGTAAGGGATACCAATACCACCGGAAAGGTTTATAAAGGTAATATGGGCACCGGTCTCTTCCTTCAGCTTTACTGCGGTTTCAAACAAGGTTCTTGCTAAGGTTGGATAGTATTCATTTGTTACGGTGTTACTTGCAAGGAATGCGTGAATACCGAAGTTCTCTACCCCCTTTGCCTTCATAATCTTATATCCTTCGAAAAGCTGCTCAGTAGTAAAACCATACTTTGCATCCCCCGGGTTATCCATGATGTTATTACTGATAGAGAAATATCCTCCCGGATTATAACGACAGCTTAAGGTCTTCGGAAGATAACCGATCGTCTTCTCCAGAAAATCAATATGAGTGAAATCATCCAAGTTGATCGTTGCACCGATTTCAGCCGCATATACAAACTCTTCCGCAGGCGTGTCGTTGGAAGAAAACATAATATCCTCCCCCTTACATCCCATGGCATTTGCAAGCATCAGCTCCGTCATGGAAGAACAATCACAACCACAACCGTAGTCTCTCAGAATATCAATCAAATATGGATTAGGAGTTGCCTTAACCGCAAAATACTCCTTATATCCCTTATTCCATGCGAAAGCCTCTTTCAGTGCCTGCGCATTAGCACGAATGCCCTTTTCATCATAAATATGAAATGGTGTAGGATATGCTTTCACAATCTCCTCTATCATCTCCTTAGTAACAAAAGCCTCTTTTTTCATAATAACTCCTCTTCTCCTTATATATCCTCAATCTGCCAGTCTATAGGCTCTACTCCACCAGCCTGCAGAAAATTATTCGTCTTGCTGAAAGGTTTACTTCCAAAAAATCCTCTGTACGCAGACAATGGACTTGGATGGGGTGCCTCCAACACAAGATGCTTTGGATTATTCAGCATACTCTTTTTTATCTGGGCAGGTCTTCCCCATAAAATAAAAACAATGGGTCTGTCCTGCTCATTTAATGCCTTAATTGCAGCATCCGTAAACTGCTCCCAACCTTTCCCCTGATGGGAACCTGCCATATGAGCACGCACGGTAAGTACTGTGTTAAGCATGAGAACGCCCTGCTGTGCCCATTTCACCAAATATCCATGATTAGGAATCTTACAACCCAAATCATCCTGAAGCTCCTTATAAATATTTACCAAAGAAGGCGGTGCCTCTACCGGAGGCTTCACTGAAAAGCATAAGCCGTGAGCCTGTCCTTCTCCGTGATACGGATCCTGTCCGATGATGACCACCTTTACCTTGCTCAAAGGGGTAAGATGAAATGCTGTAAATATATCATCCGCAGGTGGGAATACTTTTGTAGTATTATACTCATTTTTTACAAATTCAAATAATTTGGCATAGTACGGCTTGCGAAATTCCGGATTAAGCACATCCAGCCAATCATTAGTAATCATTGCCATATCGTTCTTATAAGCGTACTGAAACACCCTTTTCACGAAGGTATTCCTTTACCTGCTTAATCTCCAGTTCTTTATAGTGGAAAAGAGATGCTGCTAGTGCTGCCTCTGCCTTTCCTACGGTAAGTGCTTCATGGAAATGCTCCAGAGTACCGGCACCACCGGATGCAATCACCGGTATCCTCACATTCTCTGCAATAGCTTTGGTCAGTTCAATATCATAGCCTGCCTTGGTTCCGTCTCCGTCCATACTGGTCAGAAGAATTTCTCCGGCTCCCATTTTCTCAGCCTTCATTGCCCACTCTACAGCGTCCATGCCCATATCCACACGACCGCCGTTTTTATAAATATTCCAGCCACTGCCGTCCGCGCGCTTCTTCGCATCAATGGCAACCACCACACATTGACTGCCGAACTTATCCGCAGCATCACTGATAAGTTGAGGATTCATAATCGCAGCCGAATTCACTGAAATCTTATCTGCACCTTCCCTGAGGAGTACCTTGAAATCATCTACAGTACGAATTCCTCCTCCAACAGTAAAAGGAATAAACACCTTGCTTGCAACCTGTCGCACCCACTCAAGCTGGGTATTACGAGCATCGGAGGAAGCTGTAATATCCAAAAATACAACCTCATCCGCACCGGCATTATCATATGCCGCTGCAATATCCGCAGGGTCTCCAGCGTCACGTAAGTTCACAAAATTAACACCCTTAACAACTCTTCCATCTTTCACGTCAAGGCAGGGAATAATTCTCTTTGTATGCATTTAGTTCCCCTCCTTCACAATATCAATAAAGTTCTGCAATATTTTCAGACCCACCGAAGAGCTCTTCTCCGGGTGGAACTGGCACGCAAATACATTATCCTTTTCTACCGATGCATGAATATAAGTACCATATTCCGTAGCTGCTTTTACAATCTCAGGTTCCTCCGCCTGCAAATAATAGGAATGTACGAAATAAACATAGGAATTCTCAGGAATCCCCTTATACAATCTTCCCTGATTGGGATAGGTTAACGAATTCCAGCCGATGTGTGGCACCTTGATGCCCTCTCCGTCGGGAATACGCACAATCTTGCCCGAAAGTATACCAAGACCCTCTACTCCCGGTGTCTCCTCAGACGAATCAAACATCAGCTGCAGGCCAAGGCAAATGCCCAGAAATGGGGTTCCCTTAGCCACAACCTGTTTAATCACATCCACCAGACCATATGCATGAAGCTTATCCATAGCATCACCAAATGCACCTACGCCCGGAAGAATTACTCCATCTGCATCAAAAATCACCTGGGAGTTCCGTGTCACTACAACCTCTTCCCCCAGAGAAATCAGTGCTTTTTCCACACTCTTTATGTTTCCTGCATCATAATCGATAATTGCAATCATCTATACTCTCCGTTCCATTACCTCCTAAGGCTGTCTAGCTTCCTCTTCCGGTAACATATCTTTAAATATTGGCTCTACCACCACTGCTTCCGTCTCATTTGTCCCCTCCAAAACGCGATATAAAGCCTTAGTATAATCCTTATCTGTCACCTCTCTTGCAATTGCAAACACATCCTCCACGGTCACACCATAAGTCTGCAGAGCAGCCAATACCTCTGCATATGTACCCTCAACGATATCCACACCTTCATGTTTCGTTGCGTACTCTAATAATTGTTCATAATCATATACAAACTGAACCAACTTGTCAACTGCCTCTAATTCCTGTCCTGCACTTAAAAACTCATTGACATGCTGTTTGAAAAGACGCATCTGAAGAATCAATTCACTTCGATAGAACATCTTCTCCTGCTCCTCGGTCATATCCCGACCAATCAAAAGCTGGTAACATTCCATATATCTTTCATCATTATAAGCCTGAGCTGCCTGAATTCCGTTGGAATGATTTGCTAACACATTATTCAAAACAAGGAACGCCGCCAAAAGCATCATACATACCACAACAATTGTCACAGCCTTCTTTGTAGGGAAATATGGCTTCGGCTCTTTCTCTACCGGCTCTAAAGGAGTCAGCTTCTCTGCCTTGGGCTTTTTCTCCTTCTTTTCCTTTTTCGGTTTCTTCTCCTTCTTGGGCTTTTCTTTCTTTTTCTTCTCTTTTTTTGCTGCCTTTTCTTTTTTCTTGGATACCGCCTTTTCTTCGACTTCCATCTCCATTAAAATGGCATCATTCTGCTCCTGTAATGTTGCAAGAATCTCGTCGGCGGTATCTTCTTCACTATCTGCAAAAAGTGCCGCAAATTTACTTCCAAGTCCACCCTTCTTTTCCTTTTTCGTCTTCTTTTCTTTTTTGGACTTTTCAGGCTCTATAATCTCAAGAGATTCCACATAAGCTTCCTGCTCTTCCGATTCATTTTCTTCTTCCTGAGTCTTTGCCTTCTTAGCCTTCTTCTCCTTTGGCTTCTTTTCCTTTTTCTTTCTACCGAATAGGCCCTTCTTCTTCGGCTCTTCCTCTTCACCAAGACTCGCCAAAAACAGATCTGATGCATCATCGAAACCTTCTTCCTCTTGCATCATCATATCTGCCATATTTTGATCAATCACTTCATTATTGTCTGCTTTCTGAAGAAGCTCTGAAATCTCATCACCACTTTCCGCAACATCACCATCAAGACCTGTCAGAAGCTGAGTCAAATCATCTCCATTCATGTCAAACTTCTCTTCAGAAGATCCATCTGAAGCTTCCTGAGTCTCTCGTAGGAGCTGCTCAATCTCCTCCTGAGTCATGGTCAATGCCTCTTCCAAATTTGCTTCATCTGAAGTAGCTCCCAACTGGGATGGCACTTCTTCCACTTCCGGGAAATTTCCTAATGAATCCAAATCAAGTGATTCTAAATCCAAAGAATCAATATCTGCCAAAAGAGAATCCATGTCAATACTACCTACATCCCCCGTTCCTTCCGGCGTATCGTCGGTAACCGATTTTAATAAATCATCTAAATAATCTTCATTAGTGCTCATAGTTTCCACCTTTGTGCATTAAGAAGCACATCCCTTCCTTTATTACTTTTAACTATAAATCCTCTTCAAGTAACCAGTCAATAGAATTCTTAGGAATGCTGATTCCTTTATCTTTCAAATCCTCTGTAAGCTGATATAATTTCTCGTTTACTCGTACAAATGATGCCTTCTGATTGTAAAAACCAACCTTTTCAAAGGGCCATCGAATAACCGATGGATATGTCAGGTTGACACCTAACTCTAACACACAGAGTTTACGGTTTAAAGTTCCCTGAAGCCACTTGGTATAAATATTCCAATCAGGCAAATAACCATTTTCATCGTACTTTTCCGTATAAACATTATTCAGGCACATCTCTGCCCCACAGGTTGGACATTTACCGAAAGAAATCTCTTCTATGGCATTTTTATCCAGCTTCCCACATGCCTCTTCCAATTCCGTTTCCGTAATATCTCGCACAGAAGCTTCGCAATGATTCATACACTGAAGCTTAAAAATACTCCCACAAGGTGAAACCAATCTGTCCCTCTTAAAGCCAGCCTTTTCTGTCAGACCATTTGCACACACTGATACTACATAATAGTTTTTATCTGAAAGTAAATGTGCCAGTTTCTTCAAAGCTTCCCTTGCAGAAGGATTATTTTTTTGAATATAATGGTAATTCAATAATGGAATTAGCCACATCTTATTTTTTGCTTCTATCTTCTCTACTGCCGCCCTATATTCTGCATTCGCCTTAGCATTTTTAAAATCATAAAACTCTTCCCCGATGCCTACCAGTACTAACTGCGCATCCTCAATTAACGCCTTAATATCTGCGTTCATACACTCTCCTCACTATATAAAAAGAAGCCGGATATTTCCGGCTTCTTTTTTAATGCATTTTATTTTTTGCCTACCAATCCATCTACAATCTGAACCAAATTTCCAATCTCAGGCTTAGACAGCTGTGCATCTGCACCAAGAGCCTCACCCTTGCGCATCATCTCTTCATTTACTAAAGAAGAGAAGATGACAACCGGAATATGTTTTGTTTTATCATCATTTTTTAACAAATAAGTCAAACGGTGTCCGTCCATAACCGGCATCTCAATATCGGTAATAACCACCTGAACATTCTTGTCCAAAGTTCCCTTGGCACTGAAATCCATAATTGTGTCATATGCTTCCTGACCATTTTCTGTATGGATAATTTTCTCGTAACCTGCCATTTTCAGAGAATCTACGATTAACTTATTTAATAAAGGAGAATCCTCAGAAATTAGAATCGGTACATCACTTCTCTCTCTTGGTCCTAATGCTGCGATTTCAGAAACCTTTAATCCGGTCTCAGGAGAAATATCAGCGATAATCTTCTCAAAATCAAGAATAACGATCAACTTCTCTTTAATCTTTACAATACCGCTTGCAACGCCACTATCCGTTGATGACACAGTTGCATTGGGCTTAATAATATCTTTCCAAGTAAGACGATGAATTCCAATTACCTGCTCAACATGGAAGGCAATATCAAGACGGTTGAAATTGGTTACGATAAACAAACCACCCGGCTGTGCCTGTCCTCTCTGAAGACAATTCTTTAAGTCGATTGCTGTAATCATAACATCTCTCGGCATAAATACACCTTCAATACTTGGATGAGAATTAGGGATTGGAGTAGGTTCTAAGTAGTTAATGATTTCCTTAACCTTCGCTACGTTGATACCATAGTATTCACCATCAACCATAAATTCCAACACTTCTAATTCGTTTGTTCCGTTTTCAAGCAAAATCTTTGTATCCATACGTCCTCCTTGAACTATATTAAAATTAGTACTATAGTCACTGTCTATTTTGTTTCATTATAGCATAGTTTTCTAAAAAATACACACAAAAATGTAGAAATTATTAAAAAATTACATAAAAAAAAGAGTAATCAATGATTACTCTCTTGTTTATTCCCTGAAAACCGAACACAAAATCTAATCTCTGCAAAACATCTGTTACTCTTAAGAATAACTTCCCTCCAGAAGAACGCTTGCGTTCTTCCTAAGCGAAACTCTTTTCGCTTTTTTTCCAACCTTGGTTAAGCCCTCGACCGATTAGTAAATGTCAGCTGAACACATTACTGTGCTTACACCTCATTCCTATCTACCTCGTCGTCTTCAAGGGGTCTTACTTATAGGGATATCTCATCTTGAGGGGGGCTTCACGCTTAGATGCCTTCAGCGTTTATCCCTTCCGACCTTGGCTACTCTGCCATGCACTTGATATGCAACAGATACACCAGCGGTTCGTCCACCCCG
>JAFUKH010000033.1 GCA_017467845.1 Lachnospiraceae bacterium
GCTAATTGAGTAGTGGCAATTAGTAATATATAAATCCAATCTTTCAAACACATCTGTTGAAAGGTTTATTAAGGTTACCCTTTTTTAGGAAGCATCTTTTTTAGTAAAATCCCTTGACTTTTAATAGCTAGTCACCTCCATCTCTATTGTGCACCTAATGTCAGCACCATCTTCGCCACTTCCACCAGACCGGTTCCACTATTCATACTACACTTTTGCAGATAAGCATGTGCCTCTTCCTCCGACATCCCCTTACTCTCCTGCAAAAATTTCTTTGCCTTACGAAGTACTTCTTCATCTACTGTCGCCCTCACTTTCGGACGCTGTCTACGCTTTCTCCTTCTCCACTCTACCTGCTCTACCATAGCACGTAATGCCTCTAACAGAGCATGAATTTTAAGTGGCATGGAAAGACAGGTGATTCCGTTCTCATCATACTCACCCACTCTTCCGGCAGGTGCCAAAAGAAGCATGGATGCATCCTCCGGTAAATACTCCCAGAGCTGACTATACATCATATCCGGCAATTTATATCCACACACTACGATTGGGTCGGGTACATCCTCAATCTGCTGCAGAAGCTGGGCACCACTGGTACTTACTCCGTTCACGGAAAATCCGTTTTTCATCAGTATCTGTCGGATACTTCGCGCCTCCTCCTGCTTTTGGAAAACTACATAAATATTAGTCACTTGAGTTTCCTCCTAATATTTGTATAAATACTCGTCCACTTCCCAGGCAGTGACCACTTTTCTGTACCTGCTCCATTCTTCCTTTTTCTTGGCAACATATTTATCAAATAAATACTCTCCCACAATACCATTTGTGAAAAATTCCTTCTCCTGCTCCATATAGGCCACTGCCGCAGTTAACGACTCCGGCATGGTTCCCTGTACTTCATCCCCGGGCAACAGTTTCTGACAGATTCCCTCCATGCCTGCCTGCAGGCACACTGCCAGAGTCAGGTACGGATTAGCTGCCGGGTCAGGGCTCCGCAACTCAATACTGATTTCCCCGTCCAAATCTTTATATACACAGACCACCTTATTCTTTGCACGCATGCCCCAACCGATATTCATAGGAACTTCCCCGCCGGGCACAAGTCTTTTATAAGAATTTACAAGAGGGTTAGTAATAGCCGCCATTCCCTTCACGTATCGCAGAAGTCCCCCTATGAAACAATAAGCCTCTTTGGAAAGACCGTATTTATCATTCTTATCTGTGAATATATTCTTACCATCCTTCTTCAAAACCATGCGGATGTGCATTCCCGAACCATTCTCATCCTCCTTCGGCTTTGGCATAAAGGTAGCGTGAAGTCCGTGCCGCTTTGCAATGGTCTTCACTGCAAGGCGGAAGGTCAAAATATTATCTGCAGTGGCAAGTACTTCATCACTTTTAAACTTAATCTCATGTTGTGCTCTGGCTGCTTCATGGTGGGAGGACTCAATTTCAAAGCCCATATCCTCTAAAGTCAGTACCATGTCACGTCTTGCATTCTCTCCAAAATCCAAAGGACTACAATCAAAATATCCTGCCTGCTCATGGGTAATGGTGGTAGGCAATGTATTATCATCTGTGTGGAATAGGAAAAACTCTGACTCCTGTCCCACCTCAAAGGAATACCCCATCTCCGCCGCTTTTGCAATAGCCTTTTTCAGTACATATCTTGAATCGCCTGCAAAAGGGGTTCCATCCAGGTTGTAAACATCGCAAATCATACGAGCAACCTTTCCCTGCTGAGGTCTCCATGGGAAAATAGCCAGCGTAGATGGATCGGGAATCAGCAAAAGCTCTCCCTCCTCACATCCCTCAAAACCAGCAATAGATGCGCAATCAAAGGTGCACCTATTATTTAAAGCCTTCTGCAGTTGACTGGAAGTGATTGCAATATTTTTTAAATTGCCTAAAATATCCGTAAATTGTAAACGGATAAACTCTACATCCTCTTCCTCTACCAATCGCATAATATCATCTTTGGAATAATTTTCTCTCATAATACACAGCCTCCTTATCCTCAGGCATTTCACTCTAATAGTTTAACGCATGAAAGGATAAAGCACAAGATTTTTATTCTATTCAACAGACACTCTGCATAAAATTAGAATAAGAAATAGAAAAGGTGGGAAAGTATGAGTTCAAAAACAAAAATTGTGGTATTACATATGAAGGAGCTGGTATTTACACTAATTGCAGCAGCTCTTGGTATCTTACTGATTTATTTTCTGTTGTTTCTGGTTTCTTCCGATACCGGCAGCGAAGATGCGCCTGCGGCTCCTCCTGCAGATACAACCAGCCCGGTATCCGCCCTCTACGTACCCGGACTGTACACTACAGAGCTGGTGCTGAATGACCGTTCCGTAAATATTGAAGTAACCCTGGCTGAGAATGAAATCACAGCCATAGAATTGACCGGACTTGACGAAGATATTGCCTCTATGTATCCCCTTCTTGAGCCTACCTTTGCTTCTATCAAAGACCAGGTGCTGCAAACACAGTCTGCGGAAGATATATCTTATGAGCCAACCAGTAAATATACCTCCTTGGTTATTCTGGAATCCATAAAGAACTCCATTGAAAAAGCACAGCCTTAGCGCTGTGCTTTTTGATATAATGTCTTTAATTCTTCAACACTGAATATATAATGACTATTGCAGAAATGACAATTCACTTCGATTTCCTTGTCATCATCAATCATATCCTTCAGCTCCTTCTTGCCAATGGCAATCAGTGCCTTCTCTACCCTTGCTTTGCTGCAATCGCATGCGAACTGCGTGTCCATAGTATCGGTAATCTCTACATCAAAGCCCTCCAGAACGATTTCCAGCATCTGCTCCGGGGTATTTCCTGCATCCAGCATACTGGTTACAGATGCTATCTTTGCAAGATTCTCCTCCAGCTTTGCAATTACGCTTTCCTCAGTAAAAGGCATAAGTTGAATGATAAAACCTCCGGCCTGCTTCACAGTATTGTCCTTCTCCATAAGGACACCCAGCCCTACAGAGGATGGAACCTGCTCAGAGGTCACAAAATAATAGGTTAAATCATCACCGATTTCTCCTGTCTGAAGCACAGTCTGCCCTACATAGGGCTCCTTCATACCCAGATCCTTGATTACGTTCATAAAGCCGATACCGACCACTCCGCCAACATCCAACTTACCTTTGGCATTAGGCGGCATCATTGCATCCGGAACTTTGGCATATCCCTTTACATTACCATGGGAATCTGCGGTAACGGTAAGTCCCTGCACCGGACCACTGCCATGAATCTGAAGAGTAAGGACATCCTTCTCACCTTTCATCATGCTTCCCATCATACTTCCGGCAGTAAGAAGCCTTCCCAAAGCCGCAGTAACTACAGGACTTGTATTATGTGCGCTTCTGGCTGTCTCCACCAGATTCCGCGTAGTACAGGCAAATGCTCTGATCTGGGCATTCGCCGCGGTTGCTCTTACGATATAATCTTTCACACTAATTCCCTTTCTTCTGAACTTCCCTAGCTATAATATACACTCGCTCGGACTGAGGATTCACCACCTCATGGGTATCCGCATCCAGAACTTCCACAATCTCCATTCCGGCATTTTCCACCAGCTGACGCATAGTCTCTACACTATAACCTCTCTGGTAATGAGTTTCCTGAAATCTCCGAAACAGTCCCTCTTCCTCTTCCACAAAAATGGTCAGGTCGTACTCGTTGATTTCTTCATCCTCATGATAATAATTTTCCCAGATAAAGCTACAATCTTCCCGGTTTTCCGCGATTGTAGTATCTCCGATAATCTCCTGATATTTATAAACCGTATTAAAATCAAAGATAAACAGCCCACCCGGATAAAGATAATTATTCACCAGTTCAAACACCGTCTGTAACTCATCTTCTTCCAAGATATAGTTCACGCTGTCACACACACTGATAACCGTTCCTACGGTACTATAAAGCTCCAACTCTCTCATATCCTGCAAAAGATACAGTATCTCCGCACCGGCGTCATCCCTTTTCTCCATGGCAATACGAAGCATATCTTCCGAATTATCTATACCTACCATATCATAGCCCTTCTCATAAAGAGCCTGGGTCAAGGTACCTGTTCCGCAGCCCAAATCCACCACCAGATTTTTCTCGGATTCCAGAATATCCTCACTATCACGCTCCGGCTTACTGATACCGTACTTCTCTATTTTAGACACAATAAACTCTCCCCATTCTTCATAGGGAGTATTGTCCATAAATTCATCATATACAGATGCAAAATCAGTATACGCTTCCATTTACTGCCTCCACGCCTTTACATAATCCTTTAAAAAGTCCACCAGTGTCTGCATCTCCTCATCTGTTCCGATACTGATTCTCAGACAGTTGGAGATACGCTCCTTATTAAAGTAACGCACATAGATATTTTCCTTCTCCAATGCCTGAAAAATATCCTTAGCCGGAATAGTCTCATGAGAAGCAAAAATAAAGTTTGTCTTAGAATCCGGAAAACTGAATCCCAGAGCTGCAAGCTCCTTCTTAGTCCACTCTCTGGTATTTACAATCTTTGAAACAATTTCTTCAAAATATTCCTTATCCTTCAGCATCTCCAGACCAAGTACCTGCGATGGCTTGTTCATGGTATATGAGTTAAAGGAGAACTTTACGTCATTTAAATACTTAATCAGTTTTTCATTACCAAACGCATAGCCGATACGCATACCTGCCATAGCTCTGGACTTAGAGAAGGTCTGTACTACCAGAAGATTCTCGTACTTTTCCAGAAGTGGGAGTGCAGATACCCCTCCAAAATCTACATATGCTTCATCCACGATTACTACCACGTCCGGGTTAGCCTTAATGATTTCTTCTATGGTATCCGGACTTTCCATTAAACCGGTAGGCGCATTGGGATTCGCAATCACTACTCCACCATTTTCCTGCATATAATCTGTAGGATTAATATGCCAGTCATCCTTTAATTTACAGGTCTTGTACGGGATTCCGTATAAATCAGCCCACACATCATAAAAAGAATATGTAATATCCGGGAAAAGGATTGGCTTCTCACTGTTAAAGAAAGTAAGAAATGCCATAGCGATAACATCATCACTTCCTACGCCAACAAACACCTGCTCCTTTTTCACTCCGTAATAATCCGCAAGTCCCTGTGTGAGTCCTGTGATATTGGGATCCGGATATAAACGGAAATCACTGATATTCATCTCCTGAAGAGCCTTCCCTACACCGGGAGCCGGTGGATACGGACACTCATTGGTGTTTAATTTAATCATTTTCTCTTTATTTGGCTGAGCACCCGGAACATAGGGTACAACCTTACGAACATTACTTTCCCATTTCATAATATACTCGACCTCTTTTATGTTGATTCTGAATAGTTAATTATAACCACCTTCACTACGTTTTGCAAGCAAACTTAGCTTCGTAGCTGTAGTTCTTCCTTATAAATCGCCGCCTGCTCTGCAAGCCCCATTCCCTCATATATCCGGACCAGACCTTCCAAGGGGACTCTATCCCTTGCATCCTTCACCAGAATGGGCATAGTCTCAAATGCTGCATTATAAAACC
>JAFUKH010000034.1 GCA_017467845.1 Lachnospiraceae bacterium
ATGGGATTTCAACGATGCTGTAGAAGACACCAATTATGATGTAATTACCGAATTAAAGAGTGCATTAGTAGCATACTCTACTTCCCTTGTATCCGTTGGCGGATACGAAGGTTCCGTAGATGTTCCGGATACCGAAGAGCCAACCGTAACTGTGGCACCTTCTGTAACAGAAGCACCTACTACTGCACCAACCGCTACTCCTACTGCAGCGGCAACGACTGCACCTACCCAGGCTCCTTCCGGAGATGTAGAGGCAGCAGATTATGTACACAACTTTACCACTGATGGTAAATCAAGCAGCTTCTTCAGCATTACCGGTAACCTTTCAACCAGCAAGGGTTCCGTAAGCTACAATGGTTTATCCTTAACCCAGTGTTTAAAGATGGAATCATCTACCAGCGTTACCTTTACCACCGATGCAGCTGCAGAGCTTACACTTGTATTCAACTCTGCAAACAGTTCTAACGTAAAGGTAGATGGTACCAAGTATACCTTAACAGACGGTATCCTTACTATGGATATCGCAGCTGGCAGCCATACCATTACCAAGGCTGACACTGCAAACCTTTTCTACATGGCAGTAAATGTAGAAGGCACCAGCTCAGGCTCTACTGCAACAGCAGCACCTGCAGCAACTGCTACTCCAACTGTAGCACCAACCGCTACTCCGACTACTGCACCTACAGAGGCTCCTACTCAGGCACCTTCTGCATCAGGTGTGGCATATACCGGTTCCACAACCATTACCGGAGCAAACTGGTGGGCAAGCAAGGATATTGCGAAGTCTGACTTATTGGGAAGCGTAGATGCATCCGATGTAACTTTTATTAAGTTCAGTGCAAATACCGATTTCTGGGTATGTTACAATGCCACCAGTGGATACACTCAGGCATCCGGTCAGAACTTATATGAATTAAGTAATGTAAATCTTAGCGACAGCTATTATTTACAGCTTTGCATCAGCAAGAGTGACAACGTAGATTATACAATTATTTGGGAAGTGTATACTGATTCTTCATCAGCAAGCACTCCAACAGCAGCACCGACTGCTACCCCAACCGTAGCACCGACTGCAACTCCAACTGTAGCACCAACTGCGGCACCAACCGCTACTCCGACGACTGCACCTACCCAGGCTCCTTCTACTGATGTAGAGACCGCAAGTTATGTACATAACTTCACTACCGATGGTACTTCAAGCAGCTTCTTTGGCATCACCGGTAACCTTTCAACCAGCAAGGGTTCTGTAAGTTACAATGGTTTATCTTTAACCCAGTGCTTAAAGATGGAATCATCTACCAGCATTACCTTTACCACTAGCTCAGCAGGCGAATTAGTACTTGTATTCAATTCTGCAAACAGCTCTAATGTAAAGGTTGACGGAACAAAATATACTTTAACAAACGGTATTTTAACCATGGATATTGCAGCAGGCAGCCATACCATTACCAAGGCTGATACTGCGAACCTTTTCTACATGGCAGTAAATGCAGCGGGCAGCAGCTCAGGCTCTGATACAAGTGCTACCCCGACTCCTGCACCTACTGCGACTGCAGCACCCAGTGCAACTGCTACACCTACTGCAGCACCAACCGTGACCGCAGCTCCTTCTGTAGTAAGTGGAGATATCTTCGTTTCTCCAAACGGTAAGTCTTCTAACGCAGGTACTCAGAGCAACCCTATGGATTTAGCGACTGCAATTGAGTCCATCGCAGCAGGTAAGACCATCTGGATGATGTCAGGTACCTACAGCTACTCAAGCACTATCTTGATTGAGGAAAGCAATTGTGGTAAATCCGGTGCTTACAAGACCGTAAGTGCTTATAATGGCGCAGATGTTGTAATTGACTTTAGTGCAATGTCAGAAGCTGGTTCTAACAGAGGTATTGTGTTAGACGGTGACTATTGGTATTTCTATGGTATCGATATTAAGGGTGCCGGCGATAACGGTATGCTTTTATCAGGTAGCAACAATATAATTGAAATGTGTCAGTTCTACGAGAATCATGACACCGGCCTCCAGCTCAGCCGTTACAACACCAGCTATGATGAGTTATCTGAGTGGCCTTCTTACAACCAGATAATTAACTGTACTTCTTATAACAACAAGGATGAGGCTACTGCTGAGAATGCAGACGGTTTCGCAGCTAAGCTTACTTGTGGTGAAGGAAACGTATTTGATGGATGTATTGCATACTGTAACAGTGATGACGGATGGGATCTATATGCTAAGCCTGCAACCGGCGCAATCGGCGTGGTTACCATCAAGAACTGTGTGGCTTTCGGTAACGGTAAGTTAACGGATGGCTCCGGTTCTGCAAATGGTGATATGAACGGATTTAAGCTGGGCGGAAGCAACGGACAGTGTCCTACTCCTCATGTTGTTATGAACTCCCTTGCATTCAATAATGGTGCATGTGGTTTCACTGACAATGGTAATGGTGGAGCACTTTCTATGAGTAACTGTACCGCAGTAAACAATGGTGTATATGCTTCTAAAGCAAACTATATGTGCTACAGAACATCATCATCTGCAACCTATAAGAACCTTCTTTCCTTCTCTGACACTGTGAAATCAGCAGATAAGTTCCTTGGAAAGATGAGCAATACTGTATACGCTAACAGCGGATTCTACTATATCAGCTCAGGCTCCTTCTCAGGAAGTTCTGTCAAGGAAGGTACAAAGCTTTCATTATCTTCATCTATTTTTGAAAGCGCAACGATTCCGGGATACTCAAATGGAACCTATGCAACTAATTACCATGAGGTATTCAGAAATGCAGACGGAAGTGTAAATATGAACGGATTATTCCAGGTAAAGGGCAGCGGCGCTGTAGGCAGCTACGGAGTAGGTGCTTCTCTGGATTAATGAGTACTCATTTAATTGAGAAGATACTTTTTTCTTGATATTTTGTTGCTTTTTTATTCCAAAAGTATCTATCATAGCAAAATTAGCAGAGAGATACCATTTTTACGAAATCTGGTATCCTATAATAAAATCCCTTGAATAGATACTATAAAGACGTTTTTACAGCAGATTAAAGTCACTGAAAGTAACATTTTTGTTGTTAGCGGCACATAATCATGCTGTGAAAAGAGGCGAACATAAAGTATAAGGAAAGCGCAGGATGACCAATAGGAATCATCTTGCGCTTTTCTTTTTATCTAAAAATCTTCCCAAACAGGCTTGGGACTGCCTGAATCAATTGACTCCTTGATACCATTATAAAACCGCACTTTATGCTGGATATGCAGGAGTTCCTGTTGAAGCTCCGCAATTCTTGCCTGAATATTATTTTCATGGTCTGTAACCAAATGGATGATATCATCTATGTGCTCATCCAGATTACTTTCATATTCGTAGAATTCCTGAATTTTTGCAATGGGGAGTCCGGTTCGTTTGAAGCAGTTGATGCCCTCTAAGCGACGGATGTGCTCATCTGTATAAATTCGTTGATTATGTTCGGTTCTCTCCACATTTTCAAGTAATCCCATATCTTCATAATATCGCAGCGTAGAGGATGGAACATTAAAACGCTGGGATAAATCTCTAATAGTATAGGTGTTCATGATAATCTCCTTAAAATAATAAAAACACTCTTGCCTTCAAGTGTACTTGAAGTGTTAGTATTTGTAAAGAGAGGAACGATTCAGAGCCAAGCGGTTTTGCAAAATGGCTCTGAATCGTTATGAATAAAAGGAATATTCCGGAGGTTGCAGTGAAGGAAATCAAGAAGATACTTGGCTTCGAAAGGCATGTAGGTTAGTTATTTTGAAGTATCATTCCCCAAAGCATTGTGATACAATGGACTGAGATGAGAAAAAAGTACCAGGAGGCATGCAAATGATAAATAACAGTGTATCAAATATGACAGGGAAGGCGAGTGCTGACAGACCTTGGCTGAATTTTTATCCGGAACCGTTTAAAAATGTGGAAGTTCCGAAGATGACGGTGGAAGCCTTTCTGAAGATGCGCAATCCGGACGAGAACCGGGTGGCGATAGAGTATTATGGTTGCAGATATACTTGGAAACAGCTATGGGAGCAGGTGGATATGGCTGCCAGAGCACTTAAGGTGTTGGGGTTTGGAGAAGAGGATAGAATCCCGGTATTTGTACAGGCTGTTCCGGCACATTATATTTTGTTATTGGCAGCAGAACGAATCGGTGCTTCCATTCTCTGCAGGGATGACGTACCGGAAGAATTGGGATTTGCGATTCGCAAGACTACGGCTTCTACTATCTTTGTACACGATTATCTTTCAAAAGAAGATGAGGAGCTATTCCGTAATACCACAGAGATTACAAAGGTGGTGAAGGTCTCTCCTTTTGACTATGCAGACAAAGATCGTATGCCGGACTATGTGTTAGGAGAAATTGCATCTCGATATCAGACCGAAACAGAAACGGTAGAAGGCGACATGACCTGGGAAGAGTTCTTAAACTTGGGAAAAGATTTCCAAGGAGAGTATAGGGCGCCATTAAGCCCGGACAGACCGGTGTTCGGAGCGTATACAAGCGGTTCTACCGGAGTTTCCAAGCTGGTAATTCATTCTTCCGCAAACATTGTAGCAGTGGCATACCAAATGTCTATTTTCGCGCCTCCGGCAGAGGTGCAGGAGAAATGGTGGTTGCCAATTTTGACGCCGGCACTGATTGCGGCAACTGTTTCCATGACCATATTCCCTCTTTCCGCCGGGCAATGTGTGATTTTAGACCCGTTTTGTCCGCTGGGGGATATTGATATTCAGTTTATGAAATATAAGCCCAATTATTGGGCATTGATTCCTATGTTCTGTGAGATTCTGATGAAGAGTGAGAGAATTCCGGAAGATTATGACATGTCCCATCTTCGAAGCATCGGAACAGGGGCAGAACCTATGAATGACCGTAAAAGCCGTGAAGTAGAGGAGTTTTTCCATAAGCATAATTGTATGGCAACCCTCAGTGCCGGTTATGGACAGAGTGAGGGCTGTTCTAACTTTACATTACCCAATCCTATGTTTCCCTTAGAGGATGGTTGCGTGGGAATGCCGATGCCTGCTACGCTTATTGCAGTCTTTGACCCGGAGACCTTGGAGGAGAAGAGCTACGGGGAACTGGGCGAAGTGTGTATGAACGGTCCGGCGAAGATGCTTTATTACGGGGGATACTCAGCGGCGCCATTGACGGAGCGGACACTTGTGATGCATCCGGATGGTGAAGTATGGCTTCACACCGGTGACAATGGCTATATTACAGAGCACGGTATCGTACATATTACGGGACGCGGATATCCCGAGCGTTTTGGCGGTGGAATCCTTTTCATGATGCGTATGGAAAGTCGTATGGTAGAAGCAGATGGTGTAAGAGACGGATTTTTCTGTTTTGTTCCGGATGCGGAGCACGAAGGCTATTTTGAACCGCATCTGTTTGTAATTCTGGATGAGGGAAGAACCTTGGAGGAAGTGAAGCCGAACATATTGGCTACGCTGGAGAAACATGAGTATCCGGTGGAATATTATGTAATCGGGGAAAGACCGTATTTCCATTTTAAAACCAATCGAAAAGAGCTGACGGAAGAGATTCTTGCAAAGAGAAAAAAATAGTATGGGAAAAGGGGAAAGAATATGTATATTGCAAAGGAAAACAGATACGAAAACATGATTTACAACAGAAGCGGCAGAACGGGCTTAAAGCTGCCGGCAATGTCCCTGGGTATGTGGCACAACTTTGGCAGCGGTAGCAGCTACGACAATATGAAGGATATTGTGCTTACCAGCTTTGATCTGGGTATTACCCACTTTGACCCTGCCAACAATTACGGTCCGGTGCCGGGAAGTGCAGAAGAGAACTTTGGTAAGATGCTGGCTACGGATTTAAAGCCTTACAGAGATGAGTTGGTGATTTCTACCAAGGCAGGCTATACCATGTGGCCGGGACCTTATGGAGACTGGGGTTCTAAGAAGTATCTGGTGTCATCCCTGGACCAGAGCTTAAAGCGTATGGGACTTGACTATGTGGATATTTTCTATCATCACAGAATGGACCCCGAAACCCCTCTTTGGGAGACCATGGATGCGTTAGCTGGGATTGTTCGCTCAGGTAAGGCACTTTATGTAGGTTTATCCAACTACAGTTCGGAGAAGTTGGCTGAGGCAGCAGCAATGTTAAAGGAGATGGGGGCACCTTGTCTGATTCACCAGTATAGATACTCCATGCTGGATAGAAAGAATGAAGCATTAATCCCGGTAATGGAAGAGACCGGAATGGGCTCTATAGCATTCTGTCCTTTGGCACAGGGGCTACTGACGGACAAGTATCTACATGGTATCCCTGCAGATTCCAGAGCAGCAAGTAAGAGTGTATTTTTAAATGAAAATGCAATTACCGAAGATGTGATTTCTAAGGTTGCAAAGCTGAACGAGATTGCCAGGGAAAGAGACCAGTCTCTGGCGCAGATGGCTCTTGTGTGGGCATTAAAGCAGGGAAAACTTACCTCCGTAATTTTAGGTGCAAGCCGAGCAAAACAGGTGGAGGAAAATATTGCAGCACTTTCTAATACGGACTTTACTGAAGAAGAGTTGAAACTGATTGAAGATATTTTGAAGTAGTATGAGGTCAGAAAATATATGATTTAAGACCGTTTTTATAAGAATCTATAACCTCTAAGTCATGTGATGCTTTAGAGGTTATTTTTTCGTTAAATAAATGCTAAAAAGGTTGAAATATCACTATAAAAGTGGCCTCATTTTTGGTAAACTATATATACCTAGAAATTTGGGGAGGATTACATATGTTAAAGCGAAAAAACAAATTATTGAGCCTGGCACTGGCAGGCTGCATGATGATGCAGCTGACCGCTTGTGGAGGCACCCAGGAGACACCTGCAGCAAGTGAATCTGTAGCTCCGACGGAGGCACCGACAGTAACGGAAGCTCCGGCGTCTACTGATACTCCGGCACCGGAGGGTTACGTCTTTAACCCTACCGATTCTACGTTGGTAGCCATGGATTACGATGTGAAGGTGGCTTCCAACCGTAATGAGGATGGTAGCAAGAAGTATGTGACAAGTGAGATTACACCTACCATCTGTTTCGATAACTTATCTCTCGGCTATCTGACTGAGGATTCCATGAGTTATACCTTAGAGCTTGTAGAAGGCAGCGGAATCGATAGTGTAGAGGTATCTGCAATTAATGAAGATTACGCAACCGTAGCCGTGGACACTTTGGCTACATGGGATGCAGAGACGCGTACTATTACTGCGAATCAGGCAGCTACCGAAAGCGGTAAAGTATTCTTGGACTTAAAGAGTGGCAGCGATGTAGTATATACCGTAGCTGTTAACGTGGCAGCAGCATATCCGTCGGACCCTAACTATGATATCGACAAGGGCTCCATGGATGATGGTGAGTACGAATTCCTTTGGAATGATGCCGATGGAAATGGTGGTGTACATGACCCTTCTTTAACGGAAGTTGAGATCGACGGACAGCGTTATTACTATATGGTACAGACCGGCTGGGAAGGTGGTAATACCATTCGCCGCTCCACCGATTTAATGCACTGGGAGGTTTTGGGACAGACCACTCCGGCAGCAGAACAGATGGAAGCTTATGGCTGGACAGAAGTGGATGAGTGGATGTTAAAGGATGCCAAGAAATGCCAGTATTGGGCAGCAGATCTTGTACCGGCAGCGTACGGCGGTTACTGGTTATACACCTGTATCGTAAACTCTGCAGTGGACGAGGCAAAGCATGACAGAGTATGTACTGTGCTTGCATGGTCTCCTACTTTGGAGGCAGGTTCCTTCCAGTATGTGGACGTTATTGTACAGTCTATCAGTGACTATGCCCAGGATGCCCTTTACTACAATGTGGTAGCATTGGACCCACAGGTTGCTTATGATGCGGACGGCAATATGTACTTGACCTTTGGTTCTTTTGGTGCAGGTACTTATATGATTGAGCTTGACCCGGAGACAGGACTTCGTAAGGATGGACAGACCGGTTGGCTGGATGAAGCTACCATCAATACATATATGGAAGAGGCACGTGCAACCGATATCGGTGATGTGCACTCCTACTACGGAAGACATATGACCTACTGTGCGGAGGGTAGCTTAATCACACATCAGTATGATGTTCCCATTGTAGCAGAGGACGGAACCGTGACAGAGGTAAAGGATGATTATTATTATCTCATGACCTGCTTGGGCGTACTTTCCAGAAACTACGTGCTCTTTACCGCAAAGAGTGATGACATTACTACATTTAATAACTTAAGCGGTGACCCTATGGCATCCGGCTGGATTGGCAAGGAGCTGGTAACCGGTTTATATCCACCGTTATCCGGCTATAGAAGCGATTTAGACCGCGAAGGCTATATCACTACCGCGGAGCGCATCGAGGGAAGTACCGAGTATATCGCTATGTCTTCCTTCAAGTGGGCGGATTATGATTTCGATATTCACGCACCGGGACACGGTGACTTATATACTACCAGCGATGGTGTGAACATTGCACAGCTTATGACCAGAACCTTGGCATATCAGTCTGATAAGACGGCGGCATGTGATAACGGACATCCGTTAGCTGCATCCAGCTCTAAGTTCATGATGCAGGCACATCAGTATTACTTAAACTCTGTAGGCGATATTGTTATTAATGCAAATCGCTACGCAGGGGAAGTAGACCGCAGTGTAACTCAGGAGGAGTTTTTATCCTTCGCAGAGAACGGACAGTTCCAGCTGGTACTTGCCGGAGACCCATATGTAACCACCGAAGGTATCTATGTAACCTTGAATGCTGACGGCACCATCAGCGGTGACGCTACCGGTACCTGGATGATGTACGGCGACAGCTATATTAAACTGGTGGTAGACGGATACGATACTTACTTAGGTGTTGTAGCAATCTCCTGGTTAGAGAATAAGGGCTGCGTGGGAACCACTGTGACCGCTATGGGACAGACCACCGGATGGCCACTTTACATGAATAGTGAAACGAATAAATAGTTGAGAATCAGAAGCAATTAAAGAGGCAAAAGAAAACCTTGCGAAAGGAAACTTAATTCCCACCAAGGAAAATAGCCGTATAGATGATAGGTTCAACAGGAACTGTTGCGTTTGCAGCGGTTCCTGTTTTCTTATACAAAGTGGCATGGTCAAAATAATTAAAACTGGATATTTTCACAAGTCCACATTTGAGATACATTTATTGCATTGCAAAACAATGCAGGAGAAAATGTATGAAAAGAATTGCGTTAATAAACGATTTATCCGGATTCGGAAAGTGCTCTTTGACGGCAGCGATTCCTGTAATCTCTGTGATGGGAATACAGGCCTGTCCACTGCCTACCGCCGTTTTGACGGCACAGACGGAGTTTGGAGATTATTATTCTTATGATTTGACGGATAAGATGGATAAGTTCACGGAGAAGTGGAAAAGCATGGATGTGAGCTTTGATGGAATCTACTCCGGATATCTGGCGGATGCCGGGCAGATGGAAAAGGTGGAACACTTTCTGGAGCAGTTTCAAGAGGAGAATACCCTATACCTGGCGGACCCGGTTATGGGCGACCGTGGCATGACCTATGATATGTTCAATGAAACCTTTTTGCAGGGCATGAAGGAGCTGACAAAGAAGGCAGATGTGATAACACCAAATCTGATGGAGCTGTGTCTTTTGTCGGAGGTCAGCTATGAGGAAATGATTACCCATCAGCAGGACGAGGATTATATTCGGAGGATTGTGAATCTGTGTAAGGTCCTTCTGGCAAAGGCGTTAAAGCCTCAGACTGTGATTGTGACCGGTATCGTCCGTACAAAGGATGGAGAAGAATATGTGGGCAATTTGGCTGTTTCCGGTGAGGAGTGTGTGCATCTGGAGAATCCATATACCGGAAAGGGCTTTTCCGGGACAGGGGATTTGTTTGCTTCCGTTATCTGTGGCTCTTTGGTAAAGGGACTGTCTGTGAAGGAAGCCGTGGAGAAGGCAACATATTTTCTTCAGGAGGCCATTGAAGAGGCAACAGAGGAAAACATCCCCATGGTACATGGGGTGAATTTTGAAAAGCATTTATATAAATTGCTTTAGGAGGAATTGTGAAAATGGACAAAAAAATTAAGAATCTGACAATTGCGGGAATCATGGCAGCATTGATTACATTGTTTACGGCATATATTTGCCATATTCCTATGGGAGCGAACGGTGCATACATACATTTTGGGGATACGTTAATCTATCTTGCAGCTGCTCTTCTTCCGAGGCCCTATGCCCTTGCGGCAGCAGCTATCGGTGGCGGACTTGCAGATCTTTTAACAGCACCCATGTGGGCTCCGGCAACCATTATCATCAAGTTACTTTTGGTGGTGCCATTTACCAACAAGGCTAACAAAATTGTAGTGCCGCGTAATATTTTCGCAGCAGTAATCGGATACCTTTTCACGGGAGTGGGCTATTTTCTTGCAGAGCTTATCTTATTTGAAAATCCCGCAGTATTCTGGGTATCCATGTCCCAGAATTTGGTACAGTCTGTGGGAAGTGCGGTACTGTTTGTTGCATTTGGATTGGCACTGGATAAGATGCATGCGAAAACAAAATTCTTTATGTAAGACCTTAGAGAATGTACTCCTGTTTTAGGTGGTACATTCTCTTTTTTGTGCAAGAGAGATATGATATAATTAGAAAGTATTTTAAGACTTGGAGTTGAAAACATGAAACTAATTTTACATTACATAGGCAGGCATAAGAAAATGTTTTTCACCGCTCTGTTCTTTTTGGGAATTGAAACATTGGCGGATTTATTGCAGCCTACATTTATGTCCTATATCGTGGATAATGGGGTGCAGCAGAAGGACGTAGGCCAGATTCTGGGCTACGGTATTGTTATGCTCATGATTGCCGCCTGTGGAGCGTTAGGTGCAGTAATGCGTAATATCTATGCATCCAGAACATCCCAGCAAATCAGTATGGAGATGCGTAGCGATATCTATAAGAAGGTGTTGGATTTATCCTTTGAGAATATTGACCGACTGGCACCGGCATCCATCATTACCCGTATTACCAATGATGTTACACAGATTCAAAATCTCATTAACGGTACCATGCGTATTATGATGAAGGCGCCTATCACCTGTATCGGGGCAATTGCACTGATTATTTTGCAGACACCGCAGCAGATTCCTATGATGATTTTGATTCTGTGCATTTCTTTTTGGCTTATCGGGGCAAATATGTACTTCGGATATCCAAAGTTCGGGGCACTTCAGAAATGTCTGGATAAACTAAATAACGTATCCAGAGAATTCTTGTCATCCATCCGTGTAGTAAAGGCCTTTGGCGGGCAGGCTCAGGAAGAGGAGAAATTCGATGGAGCGGCACAGGAGTTTGCGAAGGCCGGTGTTTCAGCCATGCGTGTTTCGGCGGTGTTTTCACCACTTATTAATCTGACCGTAAATGCAGGCATCGTTGTCCTACTGTGGCTTTCCCAGAATCAGGACAGTGGACAAATAGGACGCCTTATGGCATCTGTAAATTATATGACCCAGGTGTTATTTTCTCTGGGAATGGTTTCTAATATTTTAAATACAGCAGTACGGGCGGTAGCTTCTGCGGAACGCGTGGAGGAAGTGCTAAAAGAGGTACCTGCACAGGAGAATGGTCTGAAAAGTGTTCCTTCAGAGGAAAAGAAGGCAGCATGCGAGGTGTGTTTTGAAAATGTGACCTTTTCCTATGCGGGAGCATCGCAACCGGCGGTGGAGAATATCAGCTTTACAGCCCAGCCGGGAGAGACTATCGGGATTATTGGTCCTACCGGTTGTGGCAAATCTACATTAATAAATTTGGTTCCTCGTTTCTATGATGCGCAGAAGGGACGAGTATTGGTAGATGGATTGGATGTGAAAGAGTGGGGGATGGATATGCTCCGTCGGAAAATCGGTGTAGCACCACAGAAGGCTCTCTTATTTACCGGAACCATTGCAGAAAACCTGCGCTGGGGACTGGAAGATGCTTCCATGGAAGAAATACGCAGAGCTGCAAAGATTGCCTGTGCGGATGACTTTATCATGGGCTTTGCGGAGAGATATGAGACGATGCTGGGGCAGGGAGGAGTAAACCTCTCCGGTGGGCAGAAACAGCGTCTGTCCCTGGCCAGAGCTTTGCTGAAAAAGCCGGGCGTACTGATTTTAGATGATTGCACCAGTGCCCTGGATGCTACCACGGAAAGGGCAGTACTGGAGGGGCTTCGTGAAAATGCGGCAGATATGACGGTACTGCTGATTAGCCAGCGTATTTCTACAGTTATGAGTGCAGACCGGATTATCTGTTTGGAAGATGGTGAAATGAAGGGCTTTGGAAATCATCAGGAGTTGATGGAGTCCTGCGCGACCTATCAGGCGATCTATGCTTCCCAGATTGGAGGTGGTCAAAATGGCTAGAGAAATGACACCACCACCGGGTGGCTTTGGCAAAATAAACAGGGGCATGCAGGTAGTGAAACCTAAGAATATGAAGGGTACTTTGCTACGTTTATGGGATTTAACCAAGGGAAAGCGCAAGGGTTTAGGGTGGATTTTGTTGCTTTCTGCATTTGCCAGCGGTTCGGCGATTTTGTCACCTTACTTGATTGGCCGGGTGGTAAACGGTATTGAAGCCGGGAAACCGGTACCACAACTAATGATGGTTTTGGCAGCATTGTATTTGTCAGATTGGGTGGTTCGTTTTATGCAGCAGTTTTTCATGGCAGCTATCGGCCAGAGAGTGATTCTGCATATCCGCAAAACACTTTTTGGTAAAATGAAAGATTTACCCCTTGCTTTCTTTGACAGTAGGCGGCATGGAGAGCTGATGAGCCGCCTGACCAATGATGTGGATAATATCAGTACTACAATCTCAGATTCATTGACCCAGTTGATGACTTATGTTTTCACAATTTTGGGCGTGCTCATCATTATGCTTAACCTAAGTCCTGCACTGACCTGTGTGGCATTTATTGCAGTGGGTTTGATTTTTCTTTTGACCAGAACCGTAACCGGTCATACTCGAAAGCTCTTTGCAGCCCAGCAGGCAGCGTTAGGTAAATTAAACGGTCAGGTGGAGGAGAGTGTCTCCGGTCTTTCTATGGTGAAGGCCTTTGGAAGAGAGGAAAAGCTGCTTGCCCAATTTGAGGAAAATAATAGGCAGCTTTGTGAGGTGGCAACAAAAGCGCAGATTTGGTCGGGTTACCTGATGCCCATGACCAATGTTATCAACAACCTGAATTATGTGCTTATTGCAGTAATCAGTGGTATCATGGCGGCCAATGACATGATTGGAATTGGAATGATTTCCAGCTTTTTATTATATTCCAAGCAGTTTGCCAGACCCTTTGTGGATATTGCGAATATATATAATAATTTCCAGACCGCTGTGGCGGGTGCGGAGCGAGTGTTTGAGATACTGGATGAGGAGAGTGAGCCTGAGGATGTGCCCGGGGCCAGAGAGCTTTATCATCCAAGGGGAGAAGTGGTGTTTGACCATGTGACCTTTGGATACGTGCCGGAAAAGCCGGTGCTTAAGGATGTAAGTGTGCATCTTAAGGCAGGAACAAAGGTGGCGGTAGTTGGCTCTACCGGTGCCGGCAAGACCACATTTATTAATCTACTGACTCGATTCTATGATGTAAACAGTGGACGCATTTTATTGGATGGATATGATCTGAGAGATTATTGTATGGAGGATCTGCGACGTGCGTTTGGCGTTGTATTGCAGGATACAGCGTTGTTTGGCATGAGTATCCGGGATAACATTTGCTATGGAAGAGAGAATGTACCCTTTGAGCAGGTGGAGAAGGCGGCAAAGATGGCCGGAGCGGACAGCTTTATCCGGAGATTACCCAAGGGCTACGATACGGTACTAAAGCAGGGTGGGGCGCAGCTTAGCCAGGGAGAAAGACAGCTGTTAACAATTGCACGAGCAGTACTTGCAAATGCCCCTATTTTGATATTGGATGAAGCGACCAGTTCTGTGGATACAGTTACGGAGCTGCGCATTCGTAAGGCAATGCTGGAGATAACACAGGGCAGAACCTCCATTATCATTGCCCATAGATTGTCTACTATTCGTGACTCAGATTTGATTCTTTTGATGGAACAAGGGCGGATTGCAGAGCAGGGTAATCATGAAGAGCTGATGGCACTAAACGGCAGATATGCCCAGATGTACCGAACACAGATTGGAGAGGAAGGGTAATATTTGGAGCTTTGTGAATGTGGCGATGTTCAATCCGGTGATTACGGAGAAAAAGGTCCTTATGACGCAGAAGAGGGTTGCCCAGATTATCCAGCATGAGTGGGATCATTTGAATGGAATTATTATTTGGAGAGTATTATGAGTTACAAAAATGGAAAAATAGCACAGCAGATTATTGAGTCACAAAATGAAGATGGTACATGGGGCTATGAGTTTCATTCCCTAGCAATTCCTAATGGTAAGAAGCCTCTCACAACAGAGCAGGCCCTGCGTCGATTAAAAATATTGGGATTTACCATAACTGATGAGCCTATTCGAAAAGCGGTAGATTGTATGACGTCTTGTTTGCGGGGGGAAAGAAAGATTGACAATTATTGGGAAAAGACTATGGAATCTATTGCAGGGGCTTCTGACGGAAGAAACGGAAAGACGTATGCTGGATTATGTATTAAACTATGACACGGGAATATATTACATATATGGAAAACCATTGAATCAGTTGCCGGAGTCATTTGCATCGGTTGATGCAAGTCGTTATCTTGCAGCAATTGAAATCTTGGCGGGCTACAAAGCAGCGAAAGAAAAGCTGGGGTTTGTAGTGGATTGGCTGGAAGAAAACAGGGACGCGGACGGACGCTGGGATTTAGGAGCAAAATCGAAAGATAATGTATATTTTCCACTTTCTGACTCATGGAGAAGTGCAGAAACCAGGAAAGCAGATTGTACGGAGAGAATATCGGCTATTTTACAAAAGATTAATTCGTAGAGTGAAGAGATAGAAAATATTAAGCCTCCTTAAATAAAAAATAAAATATTTAACGTTTTTCGTTAAAAAGTAGTTGACAAGAGATAAAAACCGTATTATAGTGTGTTTAACGATAAACATTAAATTTTTAATTTAAGGAGAAAACATATGAAAGAACAAGCAATTCAAAAGATTAACAAAATCGGTAAAATCAGTAGCATCATCACCTTGATTACAAAGATTCTGGTAGGTGTAGGAATCGCCATTACCCTGATCAGCGCAATCATCTGTTTTGTGATTCCGGAGGAGTTACTTAAGGTATCCGTGGTTGGGGATATGGTAGTGGAAATGGACTATGGCTCTATGGGGATGAGTTTATCTGATTCAGAGGTACAGCAGGCGCGGGAAAGTCTGGTAGTGGAAATGGCAGGAGAAGAGCCGGAATTCACAGAGGTTGATATAACAGAGAACAAGATAATTATGAAGGGGAATGTTGAACAGCTCTCTTTTACCATGAGAGATGTGGCAGGAGTCCTTGTTTTGGCACTGGTAACCTTGGCGATGACCTTTGTAACCTTGATATTTATTGGTGCATTGTGTAAGGCTTTCCGTGATTGTCAGTCTCCTTTTGAGGAGCGCGTGATTCAGAAAATGCAGCAGTTTGCATATGCGCTCATTCCATGGACCATTGTTGCAACAGTAAGCAATTCAGTTTCTGACAGTATTATGAATCATAAAATTAGTTTGAATTTTACCTTGGACCTGGGTGTTGTTTTAATCGTTTTGGTTGTATTAGTATTAGTACATATCTTTAAGTATGGTGCGGTACTTCAGCAGGAATCCGATGAGACATTGTAGAAGCGAGGTGGAGCATGGGCAAGATAATATTACGGTTAGACCGAGTGATGGCTGACCGGAAGATGAGTTTGAATGAATTATCAGAAAAGGTTGGGGTTTCCAATGTGAATCTTTCCAAGATGAAGACTGGTAAAATCAGTGCTATCCGCTTCTCTACATTGGAGGCGATTTGTGAAGTTCTTAATTGCCAGCCGGGGGATATCCTAGAGTATGACCCTGATGCTACAAGTGAATAATGGAAGATACCAAGCCACCGTTTTCGGACGGTGGCTTTTATAAATCCCCCTTGACAAAATCCCTTAACCCTATAAAATAGTACATATCTGATAAAGTGGAGATTTTGCATATTTTCTACTTGAGTCAGAGGTTAAAACGATATTATAACAGGAAAGGGGATGGTTTCGGTGGATTCGA
The DNA here is from genome assembly GCA_017467845.1 of Lachnospiraceae bacterium. GTDB lineage: Bacteria > Bacillota > Clostridia > Lachnospirales > Lachnospiraceae > Acetatifactor. Next base: position 16,234 of record JAFUKH010000034.1, read on the forward strand.
TACCTCGAAGTAGGTACACAGAATTTATTAGAACAAGCTGTGAGCAAGAGATAATAGCAGAAAATCAAAGTCACATAATACTCAAAAAAAATAAATGGTGCAATCGCTTGTTTGTAAACAAGTGCTACGTATATCTTCGTTCGTGATAATAGCGCGATAGAAGGTGATAACAAAGGAACATTTATTATTTTTGGAGGAGATATGGACATATTAAAGCAGTTATTGTTACAGTTAATTTTGATTGGGTTGAACGCATTTTTTGCGGCTACGGAAATCGCTATGATTTCGCTGAACGAGAAGAAGCTAAAGGCAAAGGCGGAAAGCGGCGATAAGAAGGCGGGCAAAATGCTTGCGATGATTGAGGAACCGACCAGATTCCTTTCAACCATACAGATTGGTATTACTCTTGCAGGATTTTTAGGATCTGCGTTTGCGGCAGATAATTTTGCAGAAAGATTGTCAGGTTTTGTTGTTAGTACTTTTGAGATTCCAAGCGCATACGTTGGTGTAATCAATACGGCAGCAGTCATTATTATTACCTTGGTGTTATCCTATTTTACACTTGTTTTGGGCGAACTTGTTCCAAAGCGTGTGGCTATGCGTCATAAAGAGAAGTTTGCAGAGGTGGTGTGTGGTACCATTTCTGTATTGGCTACGGTTTTGAGCCCGATTATTGGACTTTTAACGCTTTCTACCAATGGTGTTTTAAGACTTTTTGGAATTGACCCCAACGAAAAAGAGGAATCTGTTTCCGAGGAAGACATTGTAATCATGTTGGATGCGGGTGCGGATGAAGGTACTTTGAACGAGGACGACATTACATATATTAAGAATGTATTTAAACTGGATAAGCAGGTTGCGGCAGATGTTATGACCCATCGAAAGGCGATTACCTATATTTCCAGTGATGCGACGGAAGAGGAGATTCTGAATATCATCGGAAGTGATGAGTATTCCAGAATGCCTGTGTACTTAGAGAATGCCGATGATATCGTGGGTATACTTCATACAAGAGATTATTTGTTAAAGCATAGAAATCCGGATTTTTCATTGGAACAGGCGATTATGCCTCCCACCTTTGTTCCGGAAAGTATGCATCTGGATGTTTTGATTAAAGAGATGCAGATCAAGCATACCCATATGGTAATCGTAGTAAACGAATATGGTGTTCCATCCGGAATTGTTACCATGGAGGATATTCTGGAGGAAATCGTAGGTGAGATTTGGGATGAAAGCGACGAAGCTATCGACAGCATTGAAAAGCTGGATGAGGACACTTACCGAGTACTTTGTACCACGTCCACAGAGGATTTCTTTGAGTATTTCAATATTACTCCGGAGGAAGAAACGGAAGCTACTACGGTGAACGGCTGGATTACGGAGAACAGCGGAAACATTCCGGACAAAGGGGATACCCTGGAGTATCAGAATCTTTCCATCACCGTAACGGAAGCAGATGAATTGATGGCCCATGAGATTCATGTTACAATAAAGAAAGAAGAGCCATCGGAAGAAGAGTAAATAGAAGCCATTATAGAATTTCCGAGGAGGTTCTGTAATGGCTTTTTTGGAGGTATTAGGAATGAAGTATGATTTTACAACGGTGCTTGACCGAAGAGGAAAGGACTCCATTGCCGCGGATGTGATCCCGATTAAGGGGGCAAAGGTGAAAGAGGATTTAGCACCGATTCCCATGTGGATTGCTGATATGGGCTTTGCTACTGCACCTGCAGTGCAGGAGGCTGTAGCAAAGAGATTGGAGCATCCGGTGTTTGGCTATTTTCCGGCATCCGGGGAGTATTATGATTCGATTATCAGCTGGCACGAAAGGCGCAACGGCGTGAAAGGCCTGGCTCAGGAACATATCGGTTATGAGAATGGCGTGCTTGGCTGCGTGACCTCAGCACTGAACGCGTTTACTTCTCCGGGAGAAGCAGTGCTGGTACATGCCCCATGCTATGTAGGCTTTTTACATGTGCTGGAGGACTTGGGAAGGAAGATTATATTTAGTAATCTGAAGCGTGACCATGAGGGAATCTGGCGTATGGATTATGAAGATATGGACAGGAAGATGAAGGAGTACAATATCCATTTTGCAATTTTCTGTTCACCACATAATCCATCCGGTCGTGTCTGGGAGAAAGAAGAAATTGAGAAGGCTATGGAGGTATACCGCACCAATGATGCTATTGTGGTATCAGATGAAATCTGGTCTGACTTGGTGCTCCCCGGTCAGAAGCATATTCCTACCCAGAGTATTTCAGAGGACGCCTGTAAGAGAACCATCGCAGTATATGCACCATCGAAAACCTTTAATCTTGCCGGTTTGGTAGGCTCTTATCACATTATCTATGAGAAGTATCTGAGAGATAAGGTGAATCGTCAGGGTGCCATCAGCCATTACAATTCCATGAATGTGCTGTCCATGCATGCCCTTATTGGAGCGTATAGTGCAGGCGGCGAAGAGTGGCTGGAGGAGCTACGCATTGTCCTTCAGGAAAATGCAGATTTTGCATATAATTATATCAATAAAAATTTTGATGGAATCTCTCTGGCAAAACCGCAGGGAACCTATATGTTATACTTAGATTGCAGCGAGTATCTGAAGCGTTATGGATTTTCTATGGAGGATTTACTCCTTGCCGGCGCATCTGTAGGAGTCATCTGGCAGGATGGCAGAGACTTTGGCATGGACAACACCATCCGCATGAACTTGGCAGCACCCCACAGCCAGATTGTAGAAGCTTTGGAACGCCTGAAAAAATATGTCTTTAACTAAAATCAAGAGACTGTTGAAAAATACAGGAGTTGATTGCGAGGAATGTTGTGCGGGGAATACCCCCCTACGTTTGCATGGCTGTTCAAAAATGCTGGAATTTCACAAAGCTGCCTTTTGCGTTCCTTGATTTGTTGTGTTTTTCCAAGGTTAGACACTTTGCTATCGGTCCGCATATTAGGCGGATTCCCATGGAAGAACTTTATAGCCGGCCTTCGTTTGGGATTATGTCTCTGTATTTGTAAGCTTAGAGAAAGTGCGTAGAAATTTCCAAAGTGGCGAAATACGTTCAGGTTAATGTCGGGGCATGTCTTCGACAAAATGAATAGGACTGTGCGTACCATGGAAGACATCTATAAGGATGTCTAACCATGGACGAACAGTCCTATTTATTTTGTTCGAAGCTTGAACAGACATTGACTAATCACAGAACG
>JAFUKH010000035.1 GCA_017467845.1 Lachnospiraceae bacterium
ATCCCCTTGACGCTCTTCGCTCCACTTTGCCCTTGTGCGGTCACGATTTCCAAAGATAGCACCGGCACCAAACTCACTGACAATTACCGGTTTTCCTGCACCACCGGCAGTCTCAATCCAGTCCATCTCCTGCTCATGACGCTCTTTTACGCCGACGTCCTGATACCAACCGGAATAAATGTTGAAAGACACCACATCCGGTAAATCCAGACAAATATCTGTAAAATGTCTACAGGTAGCCGACGTGGTAGGTCTGGAGGTATCCAACGCCTTAATCTGTTCGTATTGTCTCTTATACTTCTCTCTTCCCTCCGGTATCTCACTGGCACACTCATTAAGGATACCCCAGATAACAATTGACGGATGATTGTAATGGTTCTCTATCATCTCGTAGATACAGTCCTCACACTGCTTATCAAAGTTAGGATTCTGCATCTTCTTTAAATCAAATCCTCTGGCGTGATTCTCCTCCCACACCATCATGCCACGCTCATCGCACAGGTCAAGGAATCGTTCATCATTGGGATAATGGCAAGTACGCACGGCATTGGAGCCCAGCTCCTGCATCAAATCCATATCCTGTATCATCAGCTGCACCGGTATCGCACAGCCGATTTTGCCGTAGTCCTCATGACGGTTAAAGCCCTTTAAGAATACAGGCTTACCGTTAATCTTGATACGTCTTCCCTCTAAGGTCACCTGACGGAAGCCCACACGGTCAATGAAATCATCTACCAGAATCTCATCATCTAATAGCTTGGTCTCTAAATAATAAAGATTAGGTTCTCCTACATTCCATTCCTTAACATCTTCATATTCCTGAATCAGTACAACTTCTACCGTCTCCCCGGCTTTCAGCTGAACTTCTTTATGCTCTATTACGCCTGCCAGACTTACCTTTACGGTTATCTGTTTATCCTTCTCAGACAGATTCTCCACCTTTACGGTAGTAGTTCCCTGCCACTTGCCATTCACGAGAGTAGGTAAAAAGTGTACATTCTTAATATATACTTCCTCCAACTCTTCCAGTGCCACCGGACGAGTCAGACCTCCGTAAGTATAATAATCGTTGGGAACATGCAAGGAAGACTCCTCTGTAAAACGATTGTCCACCAGTACCTTGATTTCATGAGCTCCTGCTTTTACATTCTTCACCACTGCCGAGAAGGGAGTAAATGCATTATAATGGTGAGCTACCTTCTCCCCATCAAAATAAACGTCTCCGGTATGGCTTACCCCCTTAAACTCTAACCTGACATTACAATCCTGGGTAATCTCCACTGTCTTATAATAGGTTCCCGTTCCCCGATAGTTTATCAGCTCCGGATGCTGCTCCCAACAGCCCGGTACAGGAAGGCTGTACTCCTTACCATCCTCCTTCACAAATCTCCAGATACCTTCCAATTCTTTCTGATTACGCACCTTGTGCTGTTCAAATAAACGAATCATAATAACCCCGCCTTTCTCTAATCTCTTACTTTCATTTAATCCTTTTTCCCCGGTATATACAATGTTGTAAAGTTTAAAAGGATGTCAAAAAGTATTGTGTGTTTTGACATCCTTTGTTATTCTTTGAAGAGGAGGTATTATCTATGACAATTGCAGAATCTGTATTTTCCAATCTATCCGCCAATATTAAATTCTTCTGTGATGTACACCACAGCAGCAGCTGGAAGGAGCGAAAGACCAAGACTGATTACACCCTCTGGCATCTGCATCAGGGAAGACTTTGGATTGAAATGAACGGGCAGATTTACACTGCCTCCCAGGGTGATGTTGTGCTGTTTTATCCCGGCGATACCTACCGCGCCCATACAGATGAACAGGGCTGCAGCTTTCTGGTAACCTTCTTTACTCTGGAGACCGGAAATAAGCTGGACCTTTTGGCGAACCGCCAGCTTGCGGGAGTATATAATGACGCTTACGCCCAAGCCGCCTGCAAGGACTTCTGCAAGGACTTTCACACCTTTTTTCAAAATAACATGGCACCAACCTTGCAGCACTATGCCTCTTTTATTACGTTTCTGGCAAGGCTCCTCAATCTATCTCCCGGCCAGACGTTTCATGACATGCCCATGGCTCCGGAAAGGCTTCCCCTCCATGATGTCCTGGACTACATGAATAACCATTATTTAGAAAGTCTGTCCGTAAAAGAACTGGCATTCCGGATGGGCATGAGCGAAAAATACTTCATCCAATATTTTCACCTTCAGACCGGAACTTCTCCCAAGCAGTATCTGGTGGACAAACGTATGAAACATGCACTGCTTCTTCTGGCCGACCCCGAGAACTCCCTGACCTACACGGCCGCAAGATTAGGCTACTCCGATCAATATGCCTTTTCCAAGGCATTTAAAAATTACTACGGCGAAGCACCCAGCTCCTTTCGCAAGCACCTTATTTAATGCTTCTATTGACGTCTTTTCGAAATTATCTTATGATTGACTGAGTTACTTAGACTTATGATAAATTCGGAAAGGCGTTTTTATGGAAGAACTAATCACACTATACACAACCTTCTTCCGTATCGGAGGACTGACCTTCGGTGGCGGCCTCACCATGCTTCCCATGTTAAAGCATGAATTGGTTGAAAAAAAAGATTGGGTTACAGAAGACGAATTACTTGACTATTATGCGGTGGGACAATGTACTCCCGGCATTATCGCGGTTAACACCGCTACCTTTGTAGGCTACAAGAGAAAGGGCGTTATAGGTGGCATTGTTGCTACCTTGGGAATGATTAGTCCATCCTTGATTATCATCTCCATTCTGGCACTGTTCCTTGATCAATTCATGAGCAACGTATGGGTGAGTCATGCGGTAAATGGTATTAAAGTAGTTGTTTGCGCCCTGATGCTGAACACCGTCGTAACTATGGCGAAAAAGAGTATTGTAAATGCTCTCTGTGGTAGTATCGCAGTGATTGCTTTTCTTCTGGCTCTGTTTACCCCGATTCCTACTGTTCTCATTGTTGTAATCGCGGGAATCTTTGGGATTATCTTATATAAAACAGGAGGACTGAAGGTATGAAAGTATTCTTAGAGTTATTCATTGAGTTCTTCCAAATCGGACTTTTCGCTGTGGGCGGCGGTCCTGCTACCATTCCGTTCCTTATGGATCTGCCCTCCAGACATGATTGGTATGAGCGGGCAGATGTAGCCAATATGCTGGCTGTCAGTGAAAGTACTCCCGGTCCCATCGGTGTCAATATGGCAACCTATGCCGGCTATAATGCTGCAGGTCTTTCCGGTGGAATCGTGGCAACCCTATCTCTGGTTCTGCCCAGTATTATTGTCATTATCATTGTTGCAAAGATTCTGGAAAGCTTTAATAAGAATTCATATGTAAAATCCGCTTTCCACACCATCCGTCCCGCGGTCACCGGACTTATCGGAACTGCGGTGCTGGGAATCTGGGAAACCTCTCTCTTTACTGCTGAAGACGGTTCCTTCCGCTTCCCGATTTTCTCCGTGGTACTTTGTGCTGTATTCTATATTGCTATGTGCAATAAAAAGCTCAAAAAGCTTCATCCCGCGTTCTGGATTCTATGCGGAGCCGTTGTTGGTATTATTTTCCGGATGTAAGTCATACTGTTATACAATATAAAAGGACTATCTATAATATACATAGATAGTCCTGCTTTCTATAACTCAATAAAAGGCTTTACACCTCGGTTTACAGTTACTCTTTAATCTTCATATTCCAAATCATGAAGATTTACCCCAAACTTTTCAAGCTTCACTCTAGTCGTCTTGATTTCGTAATCTAACACTTTATTTTCACAGGTATTGGCACGTTTAATTGCCTGCAATGCTTTGTAATAATCAATAACATTATCTATAACTTCGAACTGATTCATCTCATCCATGCCTTCCACCGCCTTTCTAACTTTATTATAGGCGGATTTCCTAGCGGTGTAAAGTCCTTTATTCAATTATTAAGTATCGAGCCTAGAAATCCCGCCGGAACCGGCATGAAAATAGAATAGTCTTACGACTGTGAAAACCAACTGTTTCGAACATATTTTGTAAACTCATTATACTGGAAACTTCAGAGTTTTTCAACTACCTTTTTCCACAAGAAGTTGTTTACAATATAATAAAAGCCGATATCTATAACTGTTCCTAGATATCGGCTCAAATACTTCTCTACACTTCTTTCCACATCCAATCCTTTTTTATCCTGATGATAATCACCACGGAAATGACCGCTATAACCGTCAGGAAACCATATATTACTCCATACGCGATATTAGTATTTAATGAACCCGTCAAACCCATGATGATGCCTGACCCAGTATCTAAGAATGTGTGTAGAGCAAGACAAACCAAGACTCCCTTTACATCCTGCCTTTTCCACACTGCATAGAACACAATAAGCGTCATGGCCGTATGACAAATCATGGTAAGAAGTCTTTCATAGCCGGCACAGTAGAATAATACCGGAGATGCACTTACCAGCTGTTCCTTCACAAGCAGAAGTGCAGAAGTATCTACTCCCAGTGCTGCTGTCTGCTCTACCACTGTATCAAAGGTGCCGCTATTAATCATGCCTACATAAAGCAGATTGGATACATAGGTCATACCGATAAGCACCATAGCCTCGATACCACCATGACCTAAGCCCGCTGCAAAGCCTCTCTGAAAGCTCATATTTTTGCTTAAAATCTTAGCAGCCGCATATCTGCCCACCACTTCAAATAAACCTGCTGTAAAGCCTAAAATAACCACATAGAGCATGTTGTGATTACGGGCAAAGTCTAAGAACCACTGCTGCGTGCCAAGGACACTTAAAACCGGTAATCTTACAATAATCTGCGTTACAAAGAATCCCGCCGCACCGATAAACCAGGCGGACACTACGCCCATTTTACGGTTCTTCAGAGCATACACAATCAGTAAAATAATGGGTAAAAACAAGCTGATAAACAACGTTACCCACATTGCTACAACTGTACCTGTCTGTACCATATTTACTCCTCCTCCCTCTTCACTACTCCATGCTTACGATAGTACATATAGGAATATACACACGGAATCACGGTCATCACCAATACTACTGCCAAGAAAACATACACATTAAAGAAGAACGCATTCACTAGTAAAACCACACCGCCAAGCATCCAGATATATCCTGCAAGTCGATGAGTAGCATTCCAGTTGTTCTCATCCGCCAGCGTCCAGGGAAGCTTTACTCCCATGGTATAGTTATGCTTACATTTAGGCAAATAGTTTCCGATTACAATAAACAGTACTGCTACAAACATCATGACATACTTGGTCATATTCATGGTATATCCCAGTGCATACGCATAGGTCATACCATCTCCAAAAATAGAAAGCACCGGACACATCCATACGATAATACCAAATAGCTTTTCACTGTAATTTTTACTTTTAGGGTCTTGTGTAGATGCAAAAATGCAAATCAGATGTACTACCAGAAAAATCAACGGCAAACCAAATACCGCAAAGCTCTTATTGCTCCAGCCATCTGCCTGACCATCCGCACCGAAATGTGTCGGCATCGGATCCGGAAGCTGATTCCACATCACCAGTCCAAATATAATGGGCAATAATATTAAAATACTTGTTATAATAATTGTTTTCTTACTTACCTTCATTATCCTCTCTTCCTCCTGTTAAATCGCTGAGCCAGAGCATTACCTCTTCTACTACTGACGCGTTCAGCTCATAATAGATAAAATTCTTGTTCTTATTCTCCTTAATCAACTCTGCCTTCTTTAAGATACTTAAGTGGTAGGATATGGTGGCGCCGGTCATATCAAAATGGCTACCAATCTCTCCTGCCGATAACTGCCCTTTCTTCAGCATCTCCAGTATCTCCCGTCGAACCGGGTCCGACAAAGCCTTAAAGGTTTCCGCAAATCCCACGTATACGCCTCCTTTCCAGAAGGTATTTAGAAATTCTTCTAAATAGACTATATCATTTTGTTCAACTAAAAACAAGAGGTATTTAGAAATTTTTCTAAATACCTCTTGTCTGTCTAAATCCTCTATGAAAAGTCACTTGTCTTGTTGAAATTAAATACCGGTCTGTCGTTTTCGTCCCATTCCACCTTCATGAGCATTGCATGACGGTTAGGATCATATAAAGGATCGCCTACGATTTCCGGATAAGTACGTGCGTGGAATACACAGATATCATTACCCTTCTCATCCTTGGTAAAGCTGTTGTGGCCGGGACCATAAATTCCCTTCTCCTCATCAGTCTTTACTACCGGATAACGCTCCTTCTTCCAGCTCTGAGGATCTAATAAATCCATATCCTCGCTGGTGGAAAGCATACCCATACAGTAACATGCTCCGGTTGCGGAAGATGAAAAGGTAAGATAGATTTTGCCGTTCTTTTTGATTATTGCCGGTCCTTCATCTACCCAGAATCCAATTCTTTCCCAATCGTAATCCGGTGTTGTTAAAAGTACCTGTACGGTAGAAAGCTTATTTGCCCTTTCCATCTTTGCAATATACAGATTAGAAATCTGAGGGCCAACGCCAACCTTCTCTGCCCATACATAGTAGTAATCGCCCTTATTCTCGAAGATGGTCGCATCTAAGGAGAATGCTTCAAAGGAGAATTCATCCTCATCTGCTCTCTGCATCTTACCAAGCTCCACCCACTGGTCAGTCATCGGATTCTGTCCCTGACACTCCAGCACATAAGGTCTGATTTTCCACATATCCTCCTGCTCACCAGCAGCAAAATAGATATACCATTTACCAAATACATAGTGAATCTCCGGAGCCCAGATATGCTTACTCATAGGACCGCTTTCATGTCTGTTCCACACTGTTATCTCCTCGGCCTCTTTAAGTCCCAGCAGAGTGTCACTGTGGCGAAGAATAATCTTGTCATATGCCGGCACTGATGCGGTAAAGTAGTAACTACCATCCGCAGCCTTAAGTACATATGGATCCGCACGTTGTAAAATAAATGCCTCATTATATTCAGTAATTACACCATTAATCTTTGCTTCTGCCATTATTTCTTTTCTCTCTTTTCTTATACTTCAAGTGCTAAATGCATTACACTGCAAGGAGGCATAGTGAACTTCACACTGTTACCTTCAATTCTTGCACCCTCGAATTTCTCAGGATGAACCGCATCCGGATTCTCGAAGGTATTATGCGCATGCATGTCATTTGTTAAAATCGTAGCTTCTACAGACTTAATCACAGTTTCAGTGAATACTGCATCAATATCGTAGCTTTCGGTTACACTAAGGTTATTGATGGTCACGTGAATCTTACCATCCTTACCCATAGATACAGATTCATGGAGATTCGGAACCTTCCACTCACCCATACCTATTTCCTCAGTTTCGATACAGCTGTCTAAAAGCTCTGCATCCTGATGATACTTATACATGTTAAATACATGATAGGTAGGAGTCAGAATCATCTTCTCACCCTCAGTCAGAATCACTGCCTGAAGAACATTTACCATTTGTGCGATGTTCGCCATCTTAACACGATCACAATGCTTATTGAAGATATTTAAGTTGATACCTGCAACCAAAGCGTCACGCATGGTATTCTGCTGATATAAGAAGCCCGGATTGGTGCCCGGCTCCACATCGTACCAAGTTCCCCACTCGTCTACAATCATACCGATTTTCTTCTCAGGATCAAACTCATCCATAATGGCACCATGATTCTTAATCAGGGTATCCATAAATAAGGTCTTATTTAAAGTCTTGTAGTACTCTTCCTCGTCAAATTCGGTTGCACTACCCTTATTCTCCCATCCGCCCGGATGAGTATAGTAATGTAAGGATAATCCATTCATAAAACCATGAAGATGAGCAGGTGCATGCTTATGAGTGGTCTCAAGCACTCCCTTTGTCCAAAAATAATCTGCCACATTGGCACCACATGCAATCTTGTAGATAGGTGCATCTGCCTTATAATTGCGTACATAGGTCTGGAACTGACGATAAAGATTACCATAATGCTCCGGAGTCATATTACCGCCGCAGCCCCAGTTCTCATTACCAACACCGAAATAGTCGATTTTCCAGCTTTCCTCATGACCATTCTTAGCTCTAAGGTCTGCCATGGGAGAAACACCATCAAAGGTCATATATTCCACCCATTCGCTCATCTCCTGTACGGTTCCGCTACCGACGTTACCATTAATATAGTTCTTACAGCCAAGCTGTCTGCAAAGTTCCATAAACTCATGGGTACCGAAACTGTTATCTTCCACAACACCGCCCCAATGAGTATTAATCATTTTCTTACGGGTTTCTTTTGGACCAATGCCATCCTTCCAATGGTATTCATCTGCAAAGCAACCACCCGGCCAACGAAGTACCGGTATCTGCATCTCTTTGAGTGCTGCAATTACATCGCTACGCATACCATTTGTGTTAGGAATATTAGAGTTCTCCCCTACATATAGTCCTTCATAAATACATCTTCCCAAATGCTCTGAAAAGTGTCCCTGTAATTCCGGATTTAAATGTCCCTTTTGAAGCTTAGGATTTACATATAATTTTGCCATCGTCAAAATTCCCCCTTAGTTATTATTTTAACGAATTCTAAAATAGTTTAGATTTACCTTAACTATCTCTATAGTAGTATGATTTTCCTATAATGTCAACCAAAGAAAAACCGAAAGTTTCACAAGTTTTTCCTACCGATTTTATGCAGTTTTACTTGTTATGCCGCAATGTTTGAAAATGCTTTAATTTCGTCATTTTTTAAACTGTTTTAGCGTTGACTTTAATTAACGAATTCGTTATAGTAAATATTGAAAGAATACTTATGGAGTATCTTGGGGGATATTATTATGTTATATTTTAAATCTGTTGCTGAGGCAGAGAATGTATTTAAAGCCTTGAGCACACCTATGCGTCTCAAAATCATGGAAATGATTTATGAAGATGAAAAACTCAGTATGAATGATTTGGCTGAAGCGTTGGGTCTTACCAACGGCGCTATTTCCATGCACGTAAGCAAGCTGGAAGAGGCCGGTCTTGTAAAGATTAAAACCACCTCCGGTAAGAGAGGAACCATGAAGATTATACGTCCTCGCTATAGCAGATTGATGATTGACTTTGCACCTAAGAAGGAGGAACGTCACTGTTATACGGATGATATCCGTGTGGGTTACTATACCAACTGTAATGTAACTCCTACCTGCGGTCTTGCTACTGCAAAAGAAATTATTGGTGCTTTGGATGACCCTAAAGTATTCTCTTTTCCGGATCGTTTTAATGCAGGAATCTTATGGTTCAACTCCGGTTATGTAGAGTACAATCTTCCAAACCACTTACAAGCAGGTCAGACCTTAACGGAACTACAGATTTCTTTTGAAATCTCTTCCGAATGTCCGGAATATAATGAGGATTATCCTTCCGATATCCACTTCTCCATCAATGGAACTCCTTTGGGAATGTGGATTAGTCCCGGTGATTACGGTGCCCGTAAGGGCTATCTTTGCCCGGGCTGGTGGCCGGAGCTTTTAAATCAGTATGGTTTATTAAAGACTTTAATTATCAACAGTGACGGATGTTTCATCGACGGAACCTACAAGATTTCTGATGTAAACATCCAAGACTTAAACATCAACTATAACAGCTACATTTCCTTCCGCGTGGAAGTACCGAAGGACACCGCCAACGTTGGCGGTTGTACCCTCTTCGGTGAAGACTTCGGCGACTACAGCCAGGCAATTCGTGTGAAGGCTTATTATGAAGAAGATATTGTGGATTAGTTGTTACGAGGCAGTTACAAAATACAAGAGTTGATTGTGGGGGAATTTTGTGTGGGGAATACCTCCCCTACGTTTGCAGACTGTTCTAAAATGCTGAAATTGCACAAAGCTGTCATCGCTTTCCTTGATTTGTTGTGTTTTTCCAAGGTTAGACACTCTGCTATCGGTCCGCATATTAGGCGGATTCCCGTGTAAGAACTTTATAGCCGGCCTTCTTTGGAGACTTTGTTTCTGCATTTGTAAGCTTAGAGAAAGTGCGTAGAAATTTCCAAAGTGATGGTCTGCGTTCCCGTTCATGTCGGGACACTTCTTTGACACAAGGAAAGAGCTGTACACACTGTGGGAGATACAAGTATCTCCACACAGGTGAACAGCTCTTTTTATTGTGTTCGAAGCTTGGACAGACATGGACTAATCATAGAACGCAGCCTGCCACTATGTGAAATTTAAGCAGTTTCGAACAGTTTACAAATACAGAGACAAAAGTCCCCAAAGAAGGCCGGCACTTTTGTTTACTTAAGGAATCCGCCCTATGCAGGACAGATACGCAGAGTATCTAACGAGTGGAAAAAACACAACTCGAACGCAAATGGCAGCTTTGGAAATTACTACGCATTTTTTCTAAGCCATGCAAACGTAGGGGAGGTATTCCCCACACACCATTCCCTTTTGTATCATTCACATTTTGCAACAGCCCCTTTTTGTGCATATTAAAAGATCCGGCTCAAATGAGCCGGACCCCTGTAATTAAATCTATTTTACTGAATATCTAAGAATGACTTCTCGCAAGTTAAGCAGTAGTATAAGTCACCATCAACTGCAACTCCGGTGTACTTCTGGTTATAAACAGTGCCTTCAGCGGTAGTTACAACTGCAACAACGTCAGCAGTCTCACCATTGTTGGTAATGGTTAAGTTAACGTCTGCACCGTTCATATCCTTAGTAAAGGTATCCCAGTTCCAATCGCACTCTGCAGTAGCAATTCCGTCGTAACCTGAACCCCAACCAAAGTTGTCCGCACGCATTACTGCATACTCTTTGTAATTAGCGTCTCCACCATTAGCGGTATCTGCAGAATGAACAGCAGGTACGTTCTGAAGAACTACAAGGAAGTTATTCCAGTTAGCAAGACCATCGGTGTAGTTCTTGAAGTTTACGGTTACAGATTCACCTGAAGGAACCTGAATAGGCTCAGAGTGAACGGTCCAGAAACCGGTATCACAAGCCATAGAACCAAGTACAGTACCGGTAGTAACAACACCTGAGTTGTCGTTAGCAACAGGCTCAGCCTCGATTTCAGCAGGAGCTTCTGCTACAGATTCAACAGTAGGATCACCTTCTAAGTAAAGGCTAGCAACCTGACCAGCAGTTAAAGCTTCGTCGAAGATGTAGAACTCATCGATGAATCCCTTGAAGATGGTATCCCAGTAGTTGATACCGAAATAGCACTCGAAGTTATCACTTGGAGTTAAAAGTTCAGGAGAAAGACCACCGTAAGTACCCTCAACAGCGTCAAATGCTAATACACCGTCTAAGTATAACTGACAAGCAATTCTGTCAAGTCCGTCCTCAGCAAAAGTATATCTGGTACCGGTAGAAACTAAGGTAACTAAAACCCATTCTTTCTTACCGTGGATAGAATCATCTGCAGCATAAACCCAAGGCCATACACCGGTCTCAGAGTTTCTGTTCCATACTACAGGGAAGATCTTTGCAGAGTTAGCGCCCCACTCAGACTGAGTGAAGTTAAGCCACTTAACAGGACCTTCTTCAGGATGTGCTACAGGATCACCTGACATACCCATATTAGAACCCATCTGAAGGGTAGGACCATAGGTAGATAATCTGTCTGCATTCATCCAGAAGGAAATAGTATAAGCGTCGCCGCTCTCAAAACCTTCTACAGGGAAACCAAGACCAAAGTTACCATCAACGTATGTACAGGTTCCAACAGGACCGTTAGCATACTGTACAACGATAGGCTGCTCTGCGCCATCTTTGTCAATGTAAGTAGAACCTTCAGCAATACCATGAGTAGCACCGGTGTTCTCACCAGGAGTGTTCTCTACACGAACTAATGTCTTGATACCTTCATCAGTTCCGTCCATTGTAAAGTGATATAAAGCTTCCGGAAGATCCTCTGGATCTGCCATAGTAGGCTCTGCTGGTGCCTCGGTAGGTGCTTCAGTTGGAGCCTCTGTTGGAGCTTCGGTAGGAGCCTCTGTTGGAGCTGCTTCGCTGGAAGACTCTACAGGAGTGCTTTCAGAAGCTGCTGGCTGCTCTGAGCCGCCACAAGCGGTCATCATAGACATAACCATTGTTGCACTTAAAAGTGCGGCTAAAACTTTCTTTTTCATTTTAAATCCTCCTTTATATATGTGAAACATATACTATTCAAAATTACTATGAATTCGGAAATCCGAACTACACTGATTCGGAAACCCGTGCCTTCGGCACTCTATGTTGCGTTCCGCAACGGTTTCCTCATCAAGTTTTAATTCGCTCGACTGCAAACAAATGGTGCTATGCACCGCTTGTTTGCGGTCGTCGGCGAATTTATTTACTGATTTTCCGCTACTAAACCTTCATATAATGCAACTTCATCATCGGTAAGTATATTGTATCCGTTTGATCCGAAGTAATCAAGCATTGCCTGTGCGTGGTAGTAGTTAGCCTTACGGGTTGCTTCTTCTGCGAAGTCTGCAGCCTTAGCGGTTCCGTTATCAACCTGGGTGTGGATACCGATAGAGTTGAAATACTCATCACAGTAGTTCCAATAACCGGCAATTGAAGTCCAACCAAATGGAATCGGATGCATACAAGATGCGAAGTAATTCTCCCAAAGAGCTACATGCTCTTCATCCAATCCCTTAGTGTACATTGCGATATAGCCGTCCCATACTTCTTCATCCATGGTAATAGGAGCAGGCATTACGTCATACTTAAGAGCAAGTCCTGACGCATTGGTAATGGTCTCGTCATTGTACATAGCGATTCTGGTCTTCCATCCGTCAACACCGAAGCTCATGAACTTTAATAATTCATATGCTTCACGAGGATACTGACAAGAAGTAGTTACACCACCAAAGTCGATGGTTGCGATGGAATGATGTCCTGCTGCTGCATCTTCTTCACTAACTGCAGGTACAACGTAAGGTACGATATCTAAGTTATACTGTTCAAAAGCTTCGGTAGCCCAGGTTCCCTGATAGGTCCAGAAAGCTTCTGAGAACATAGCAACATGTCCGGTAGCACCACACCATGCTTCCCAGTCACCGGCCCAGTCTTCCATCTCCTGAGTCTCGGTAGAAGGAGCTCTGTATCCACCAACTGCTAAGTCAGCGAATTCCTGCTCACCTACTGCCCATACACCAAGGTCAAAGGTAGTTCCGTTGAAACCGAACTCGCCGATGATATCCTGACTAGCTGCGATTCCGTAGTAAGAATCAAGTCTGTTATAAACACCGATTCCGTAGTATGCCATTCCATCAGGGCTGTCAAGTACGGTACAATCTTTAATTAACTGAATCATCTCTGACCATGTCCAATCCTGTCCGGGAGCTTCTACGTTCAGAGTCTCAAGTACGTTGCGATCAACGTACATGATACCAGGGAAGAACTTTACAGGAACTGCAAACTGTCCACTGGTCATGAATGTACCAATTTTTGCTTCTGCGATGGTAGGAGCTAAGTTCTTAACTTCTTCATCCGCATTCCAATATTCTGAAACGTCTGCAAGTAACATGTTAGATAATGCAAAGTCTGCATCAGAGAACATGATTGCATCAGGGCTGTTACCGTTTGCTACAAGAGCAAGTAAGGTATCGTTGTATGTAGCAACGTTTTCATACTTAACGTTTACTTTGATGTTAGGATAAATCTCCATGAATCTGTTTGCCAGATACTGAACAGTTTCATCCTGGTCAAAGTGGAAATAAGTTAACTCAATGTTTTCAGTAGTTAAATCAGTTGCAGGGTTGTAGGTGATGCCATCGATAACAACTTCCTGAGCTTGTGCAGGTGCATCTGCTGCTCCGCCACCTTCATTACCGCTGTTTGCGCCAGCCTCTTCTCCACCGCCACCACATGCAGTTAATCCAACGAGCATGGTAGCTGATAACAGAAGTGCTAAAAGCTTGTTCTTTCTCATAATTTAAATCCTCCTTATGTGATATAGTACTTTCGTCGTGTACTAATAACATCCTATGTTTAGTTTATACCATAATATTTCAGTTTTGACTATATCTTTTATAAAAAAAGCTCAACTTTTTTAGTCAAAACTAAAAAGTTTGTGGAAAATTGACTAAAGAGGGATGTCGAAATTGTATAGTTTTTCGACATCCCTTTGTCTATTATTACTACTCGCCGGTAATACCTACACGGTCGATACTTTCTACAAAGTATCTCTGTAATACAAAGTAAAGTATAAGTACCGGTAAAATACTCAGCATGGTGCCGGCCATGTTGATGGATTCATTAATAGTAGTCGCACTACTAGCTCCGGTCTGAGCATAGTCCGCAAAGTTAGATGCAAACTTGTTCAGCTGTACTACTAAGGTGGTCCAGCCGGACTCTGTCATAATACCGGATACATACATCTGTGTTAAATA
>JAFUKH010000036.1 GCA_017467845.1 Lachnospiraceae bacterium
CCTCAGGTTCTGCACTTGGTGTTACCTCAGGTTCTGCACTTGGTGTTACCTCAGGTTCTGCACTTGGTGTTACCTCAGGCTCTGCACTTGGTGTTACCTCAGGTTCTGCACTTGGTGTTACCTCAGGTTCTGCACTTGGTGTTACCTCAGGTTCTGCACTTGGTGTTACCTCAGGCTCTGCACTTGGTGTTACCTCAGGTTCTGCACTTGGTGTTACCTCAGGCTCTGCACTTGGTGTTACCTCAGGCTCTGCACTTGGTGTTACCTCAGGCTCTACAGGAACAACATTCCACTCTGCCACACCATCAATATTCACATTATCAATCTTTCTATTCGTCTGCTTAATTACATACCAGTTAATATCACTGAACTTCACAGAATACTGCATTCCATCTTCAACATAAGAGATAATATCCGTCTCTTCGTTGTATGTAAATTCACTATTTTCATTTATAACAACCCTGGTAATTAAATTTTCAATCTTCCTTTTATCTTCTTCATAGCCCTCTAAACCAGAACGTACCTCTGCATATGTATAAAGCTGTGGATCATACTCTACGGAAAACCACACCTGCCCTAATGGAACAAAATCTGCGGTCGGATAGCTGTAGATTTTTCTACCTGTTTCCTCATACATTGGCACGCCATTACTAGTGCTATGCTTTAAAAGGTATAACCGTCCTTTTCCCTCAGTCACATCCCCCGAGGTCACAGTCACATTACCGCTACCCTCAGTCGCATTAACCACAAGTTCTGCGCAATTGATAGATTCCACTACCAACAACACACACATCAGAATTGTCACTGTTTTGTGTAACTTTTTCATCAA
The DNA here is from genome assembly GCA_017467845.1 of Lachnospiraceae bacterium. Taxonomy (GTDB): domain Bacteria; phylum Bacillota; class Clostridia; order Lachnospirales; family Lachnospiraceae; genus Acetatifactor. The sequence goes on from JAFUKH010000036.1 coordinate 830, forward strand.
CCCTTTTAACATGCTTCATTCTCCTCTTAAAAGTTTTTTAAGTTTACATGTCTTAATTGTCATTTTTTGTCATACAATTAATAAGACTTTTATACTAACATTTTCGGTTCAACTTTTTTCAAAAAATTTTTCTCACCGGCTATCGCTTCCATCTCCAGCCGTCTTTCTTCCTTCTTCAGCCGTATCAGATTCCAGCCTTTATAGCCCGGCTGCCCGTACATCTCTTCCAGCTCCGCAATCCTTCGCCTTTTCCACTCGCAGGCAGTTCTGTAAAGAATTACCCCCGCAAATATCAGGAAGAATATGATTAATGCACCTGTAATCATCAGCCACATTTCATAATCCTTGGTCATACTTTCAACCAAAGGAATCCTCTCTTCTTCAATTACAATCAAATCATAATCTCTCGGTACGGAAGCTATGATCTGCCCAAATGTCTTGTGCATATAGATACCTCTTTTTCGACTAATACACAGGATAAGTCTATCATAAAAACGCCCAAAGCTCAGTTTCTAACAAAATTGTTATAATTTTCGACTCAAAATTCCCTTTCTCGGGCACTATATCCCTTTTCATTTTTTACAAAATATCTTATAATATTAGTAAATATTTCCTAGATTTTAACCATTTCTCGGGAGGCACTATGGAAGAAAGTAAATTCATCAAAAAATACCGTAAAGATAAAACAATTCAATTAATTATTTTTTCGATATTGGAAATCGTTGCTCTGGCAGTTCTTCTCGCTAATGAAAATCTGCGGACACGGGTGTACACAGATTCTTCATTACGACTTCTGTGTATTATCACATATATTACCTTAATGGTGTCCTTCGTATTTATCCTTATGGACTTCTTTACCCTGCGTAAGGTTGCCGTAGACCAACATGATTTACATAAGCTGACCTATCTTGACAATCTGACCGGTCTGCCAAACCGTCATAGTCTGGATATTGTCTTCCGTTCCTACAATACAGTGGATTCTTTGGAAAATGTAGGCTGCTGTCTTCTTACCATCAGCAACCTTTCCGAAATTAATAACCTACTAGGCAGGGACGCCGGAGACAGGACACTTCAATTTTTCTGCTCCATGCTGGAAAACACCTGTGACAAGTATGGTTTTGTAGGACGAAACGGCGGAAATGAATTTATTATCGTAATCAACAACTGTAGTTTGGAGCTTATCGAAAAGTGTTACGTGGCTCTGGATGAGAAACTGGAGGAATACAACAATCAGCATTCCGAAGCACCAATTTTCATCAAGCGTGCACATACCCTCAACAAGCAGGAGCAGCATTCCAGTTTCTCCTCTCTCCTTACCACAACCTATGACAAGTTATTAGAAAAATAAAACTCGCTGAAAGGATGGTGATCCCATGAAGGAACCGAACCATCTTTACATAGCCGGGTTAGTAACGAAGGCGCAGGAAGGCAGTAGTGATGCATTTGCCGAAATCTATGCACTCACCTACAACAAGACCTATAATTACGCCAGACACTATTTGAAGGATGATTTTTTAGCCCAGGATGCCCTACAGGAAATCTACATTTCGGCCTTGAAGAATATCCGAAAACTCAATGACCCGACCCTTTTTATTGCATGGCTTAACCGAATATCATTCAATATATGCTTTGACATGTCGCAAAAGAACAAAAAAACTCCTCAAGTTACAGACGCAGAAATTCTGGAGCTTGTTTGCTGCGAAGCACTCTCTTCCAATCCTGAGGCTCATACCCAGCAAAAGGATGAGTACGAAAGACTTCAGAGGGCTTTGGATGCGCTTCCCTTCCACGAGAAGCAGGTTTTGATTTTGCGATACTTCAGAGATTTGAAGCTGGAAGAGATTGCTACGGTGCTGGGCATCAGTCGCAGTACCGTGAAAAGACATATCGCTTCCGGCCAGGATCATATGAAAAAGACTTTGAAAGGATGATTACCGGATATGTTTTTTAAGAAACGCTACCAACTCGATGTACAATCTGCTGACCGGACTCTGCAGAGTGTTTTTGCAGCCTGCGATGTTGAGCCCAACACTATGCCTTTTGATAAACTGATTCTTCGCGAGAAAGCACATCTGGCGCCCTACAACCGGCGTATTACCGCGACTCTTATGATATTACTCATAACCCTTGCCACACCATTTCTTTTCTTTTTCTTCTACAATGAAAGCGGTAAGGTACATGTAATCACCTTGGAGCAGCACTATGTAGATAACAATGTCTTGTATATTAAGGTGGATCCCTGCCACGGCTCTATTGACAGAAACAATTCTTATCTGATTACCGCCTCCGGGAAAAAGATTACTGCCTTGTCCTATGACAGCGACAATCATATTCTTGCATTTCCATATCTGACCGAGGAATGCAATATTTACATACCGGGAGAGAATAATTCCACCCTTCATTTACTCTATACCCCTCTCCCCTGATAAAGGATTTTTATGAAAAACAAGCTGATTACTCTCTTAATTTCATATGGATTATGTGTCTTAAGTCTATGTGGCTGTGGAAATGTAGAGCTTCCCGAAGTCAGCGTCCCTGAGCTCTCCACCCTAATTGAGGAGACCTCTGCGACGGCCTCTGAGGAGTCCAATGCGGTTCTAAAGGATGCCGCACCGCCCTACGTTCCCCTTCCGGAAGCTCCCGGCACAGTGACCTGTGGTAACGACGTGGTTACCATTGATACCTCTAACATTCAGGATGGATATCTTTGTGTAAATTACACCGGCAACTGTCCGAAAGTTAAGCTGATTCTAACGGGACCGGATGATTATAAGTGTACCTACGATATCACCGGCGGAGGCTACGAAGCATTTCCACTGACTGCCGGAAATGGCTCCTACAATGTGGGAATTTACGAAAACATCGTGGATACTTCATATTCTACTTGCTTTACTACAGCTTTAGATGTTACGCTTACAGACGAATTTACTCCTTATCTGCGCCCCAGCCAATATTGTAACTACACGGAGGCTACCAAATCTGTGCAAATTGCCTCTGAACTGAGTTGCAAAGCAGATTCGGACTTATCTCTTGTTTCTGAGGTATATAACTACATCATAGAAAACATTGACTATGATCATGACAAAGCTGAGGCCGCTCTTTCCGGCAGTCTTACCGGATATATTTCCGATATTGACGCCTCTATAGACGCGGGCAAGGGCATTTGTCTGGACTACGCTGCTATCATGACCAGTATGCTTCGTAGTCAGCGCATTCCTACTCGTTTGGAAGTGGGTTATGCAGGAGAAGCATATCATGCATGGATCAGTGTTTATCTACAGGAAGTTGGCTGGGTAAACGGTATCATTGAATTTGACGGCGAAAGCTGGAGTCTTATGGATCCTACTTTCGGAGCAAGTACCGGCGACAAAGAATTAAAGAAATTTATCGGTGATGGTTCGAATTACACCGTGAAATACATTTATTAATGGGGGGCGAAACATGAAAAAGAAACTTACCGCACCTGAGATAACTACCTTCCTATCTCAGACCGCACTGCTTATTCAGGCAGGCATTACACCATTCTCTGCAATGGAAATTCTTTTATCGGATACCAAGGCAAAAGAAGGACGTGAACTCATCGAACAGATTATTGCAACCTGCAAGGAAGGAGAGCCTTTCTACGAAGCATTACATCGTACTGAAGTATTTCCGGACTACTGCATCAACCTGATTAAATTAGGTGAGCAGTCCGGTAATCTGGACGATTGTCTTACATCTCTTGCTGCTTATTATGAAAAGGAAGAGACCATTCGTGAGAACATAAAGAGCGCCATAACCTATCCGCTGATTATGATTATTATGATGTTCCTGGTTATCTTTGTACTGATGACCAAGGTTCTTCCTATTTTCAATCAGGTATTTGCAGAGCTTGGCAGCGAGATGACCGGCATCGCAGGTTCTCTCTTAAAATTAGGGGAAGCTTTAAACCGTTATTCCGGCATCGGAGTATTCATTCTGGTTGTCTTATTTATTCTGGTATACGGAAGCTTAAATATTCCTTTCATGAAGGAAAAAGCTGTGCAGCTTCTGATTTGGTTTCCACCCACAAAGGGCTTTATGCAGAAATTTGCCTGCCAGCGTTTTGCAAGCGGTATGGCCATGACCTTAAGCAGTGGTATCGATACCTTCGCCAGTCTTGATATGGTAGCCGAGCTTGTGGGCAACAAGGATATGGTAGAGAAAATCACGCAGTGTAAAGAGGATTTGAAAAAGGGCGAGGCCTTTTCCGATGCCCTTGTAAATACCGGCATCTTTAATAATCTCCATTCCCGCATGGTCACTGTGGGTTACAAGAGTGGTAACATTGATGTAGTTCTACGAAAAATTGCCGACAACTATGAGAAGGAAACCGACAAGAAGCTTCAGTCCATTATTGCTGTGCTGGAGCCCACATTAGTTATTATTCTTTCTGTAATCGTAGGTTTAATCCTTTTATCCGTAATCCTTCCTCTGATGGGCATTATGTCGAGCATCGGATAGGAGTTTGCTATGAGAAATCGTTTTGATAAGTCCCACGGGGACCGGATTAGAAATATAATCTATACCCTCCCGCTAATTCTGTTTATCATTATTGGGGTACTATTTATAAATGGCGTATCCTCGGTCAGCGAGACCACACTTGCCAAGCAGAAGGAAAGTCTGGAAACGGCACTACACCGCAGCATTTCCCAATGTTACGCCGTAGAAGGAATATATCCGCCAAGCTTAAGTTATATCGAAGAGAATTACGGTCTGACTTACGACAAGGAGCTGTTTCATGTGGATTACCAACCCTTTAGCTCCAATATTTTTCCGGACGTTACTATTATTTATTTAGGAGACTAACCTATGAATGACAGAAAAGAAAAACCGCATATTGTAGATGTGCTGTTTGTTCTGGCGCTTTTCGGAGTGTTTACTTTATCCGCTCTGGTACTGGTCATTCTGGGCGCCAATATTTATAAACAGACTGTCTCTCACATGACAAACAATTATGATTCCCGCATGGCCTGTTCTTACTTTGCGGAAAAGATTCGCCAAAATGATCTTGCATCCTCCGTGGAGCTGGGAGAATTGTATGATACGGAGGCACTGGTCTTTTCACAAGAGATAAACGGAGAGACCTACGCTACCTATCTTTATTACCATGAGGGCTACCTAAAGGAGCTTTTCATAAAGAAAGGCAGCAATATCGGCGACGATCCCTTAGCGGCCGGCAATCCCATTATGGAGCTGGAGTATCTGGATATGGAGCTGATATCCGATAATCTACTAAAAATTTATTTTACCCTTGCCCCCGGGCAGGAACAGCATGTGTATCTTTCTACACACTGTGATTAATAAGAAAAGGAGGTGCCCCTTTGAAGCACTCCAAATCAGGACTTTTTTTAATGGAGCTCATCATTGCTCTACTATTTTTCTCACTGGCAAGTACCGTGTGTGTGCGCCTTTTTGTGAAATCAGCAACCCTTAGCCAGGACACTGTTGACCTAACCTATGCAGTCAGTCAGGCTCAGAACCTTGCAGAATGTTATTCCTCCTGTGACGGCGATATCGTGCAGGTTCATTTCCTTTTTCCGGAAAGCGAAATTCTGGAAGACAATGTTTTAGCAATGGAAGAGGCTGGACTCTATTCTACCCTCACCTTCTTCCCCGAGGATGAAGACGGGCTCATCAGCGGAGAAATCCTAATCACAAATGACACCGGCGAAGAAATATACTCTCTTCAGGTACTTCACCATATACCGGAAAGGAGAGGATGCAATGAGTAAAAAACGGGAATTCCGCGTAAATGTAGGTACGTCTTCTATACTGCTGATATTCGTAGTTTTATGTCTGGTGGCCTTTGCGACCCTTTCTATCGTCAGTGCCAATGCGGATTACAAGCTGAGCAGGAAGGTTGCGGACCGTACCAGTGCCTACTACGAGGCAGCTAATCAAGCAGAAAAATATATTGCCAGCATTGATAAGACCCTACAGAGCGTCTACGCTACCGCTGAAAATGAAGAAGCATATTTCACTACGGTAGGTTATTCTAAGTCCTATTTAGTGCCAATTTCGGACTTACAGAGCCTATCCATCAAATTGGACATCCTCTACCCAACCACAGACGATGCCCCCTTCTACCGGCTCACCTCTTGGCAGGTCATCACTACCGGCGAGCTGGAATACGAAAATACCTACAACTTCATCACTATCGAAGATTAGCTGTACATAAAAGGGCTACCGCTTATATGGCGGTAGCCCTTAATAATTATTCTTCAGTTGTTTCTACTACTTCTTCGGTAGTTTCTACATCTTCTGAGGTTTCTTCGATTTCCTCATCAGCAGTGAAATCTAATTCCATGTCATCTGCGAAATCCATTGCAAGAACCTCGTCAGTGCTAAGCTTGGTATCACGATATCTCTTCATACCGGTACCGGCAGGAATTAACTTACCGATGATTACGTTCTCCTTCAGACCTACAAGAGGGTCAACCTTACCCTTGATTGCAGCCTCAGTAAGAACCTTAGTGGTCTCCTGGAAGGATGCAGCTGATAAGAAGGAATCGGTTGCAAGTGCAGCCTTGGTAATACCAAGAAGTACCTGCTTACCATCTGCCGGCTCCTTGCCTTCAGCGATTAATGCTTCGTTGCCGTCTTCGTAATCAAGAGTATCAATCAAAGTACCCGGTAAGAATTCGCTGTCACCATTGGTTTCGATACGAACCTTCTTAAGCATCTGACGCACGATAACCTCGATATGCTTATCGGCAATATCTACACCCTGGAGACGATAAACTCGCTGAACTTCACGGAGCATATAATCCTGAACTGCACGAATACCCTTAATCTTAAGGAGATCGTGAGGATTTACACTACCTTCGGTAAGCTCATCACCAGCCTCTAACATCTGTCCTTCTACAACCTTGATACGAGAACCGTAAGGAATTAAATATGCCTTAGATTCACCGGTCTCAGCATCGGTAATTACTACTTCACGCTTCTTCTTGGTGTCACGGATTTCAACCTTACCACCAAACTCAGCGATAATTGCAAGTCCCTTAGGCTTTCTAGCCTCGAAAAGCTCCTCTACACGAGGAAGACCCTGTGTAATATCATCACCCGCTACACCACCGGTATGGAAGGTTCTCATGGTAAGCTGTGTACCAGGCTCACCGATGGACTGTGCAGCGATAATACCAACTGCTTCACCTACCTGAACAGCTTCACCGGTTGCCATGTTTGCACCGTAACACTTAGCACAGATACCAACATGGGAACGACAGGTTAAAATAGTACGAATCTTTACTTCTTCGATTGGCTCTCCGTTAGCATCCACACCTACACTTAAAATCTTAGCTGCTCTGCTAGGAGTAATCATATGATTGTGTTTCACAATTCTGTTACCGTCTCTATCGTAGATATCCTCGCAAGCATATCTACCGGTGATACGGTCCTTTAAGCTCTCGATGGTCTCTTTGCCGTCCATGAAAGCTTTTACCTTCATACCGGGAATCTCAGCTCGCTCAACGGCACAATCAACCTCGCGGATGATTAATTCCTGAGAAACGTCTACCATTCGACGGGTAAGGTATCCGGAGTCCGCAGTACGAAGAGCGGTATCAGAAAGACCCTTACGTGCACCGTGTGCAGACATGAAGTACTCAAGTACGTCAAGACCTTCACGGAAGTTAGACTTAATCGGTAATTCGATGGTACGACCGGTTGTATCTGCCATAAGTCCACGCATACCTGCAAGCTGTTTAATCTGCTGGTTGGAACCACGCGCACCGGAGTCGGCCATCATGTAAATGTTGTTATATTTATCAAGACCTGCAAGCAGTGTCTCAGTTAACTCTTTATCAGTTTCGTTCCAGGTTTCTACTACTGCACGATAACGCTCTTCTTCAGTGATAAGACCACGACGGAAGTTAGCTGCAATCTTATCTACGGTAGCCTGTGCTGCTGCAAGAAGCTCCGGCTTCTTCTCAGGCACGGTCATATCGGAAATAGATACGGTCATAGCTGCTCTTGTAGAATACTTGTAACCGATTGCCTTAACGTCATCCAATACCTCTGCGGTTCTGGATGCGCCATGGGTATTAATTACTTTTTCAAGAATCTGCTTTAAGCCCTTCTTGCCTACATGGAAATCTACTTCCAGCTTTAACTCATTGCCGGGAACGGTTCTGTCAACAAATCCTAAATCCTGAGGAAGAATTTCGTTGAAGATAAAGCGTCCCATAGTAGACTCTACATTGTCAGTAATAACAGTGCCATCAGCTAAAGTCTTGGTCATACGAACCTTGATTCTGCTGTGGAGAGTGATTACCTGATTCTCGTAAGCAAGGATTGCTTCATTAACATTCTTAAAGAACTTACCTTCACCTGCTGCACCCGGTCTCTCCTGAGTTAAATAGTAGATACCGAGAACCATATCCTGTGAAGGAACGGCTACAGGGCCACCATCGGAAGGCTTCAGTAAGTTGTTAGGAGAGAGCAGTAAGAAACGGCACTCTGCCTGTGCTTCCACAGATAATGGAAGGTGAACCGCCATCTGGTCACCGTCGAAGTCGGCGTTGAATGCGGTACATACAAGTGGATGAAGCTTAATTGCCTTACCTTCTACAAGGATAGGCTCGAATGCCTGAATACCAAGTCTATGAAGAGTAGGAGCACGGTTTAACATAACCGGATGCTCTTTAATAACTTCTTCAAGAACATCCCATACCTGAGTATCTAATCTTTCTACAAGCTTCTTAGCATTCTTAATGTTCTGGCTGATGCCCTTAGCAACAAGCTCCTTCATAACGAAAGGCTTGAAGAGCTCGATAGCCATTTCCTTAGGAAGACCACACTGGTAAATCTTAAGTTCCGGTCCTACTACGATTACGGAACGTCCGGAGTAGTCTACACGCTTTCCAAGTAAGTTCTGACGGAAACGTCCGCTCTTACCCTTCAGCATATCGGATAAAGACTTCAGCGCTCTGTTACCCGGTCCGGTTACAGGACGACCACGTCTACCGTTATCAATCAGTGCATCAACAGCTTCCTGAAGCATACGCTTCTCGTTACGAACGATAATGTCCGGAGCTCCAAGCTCTAATAATCTCTTAAGACGATTATTTCTGTTGATAATTCTTCTGTATAAGTCATTCAAGTCAGAAGTTGCAAAACGACCACCGTCTAACTGAACCATCGGACGAAGATCGGGAGGGATAACCGGAATTACATCCATTACCATCCACTCAGGTTTATTACCGGAAGCACGGAATGCTTCGATAACTTCTACTCTCTTGATAATACGCGCGCGCTTCTGGCCGGTTGCATCCTGAAGCTCAGCCTTCAGCTCATCACCCTCTTTGTCCAGGTCGATGTTCTGTAAAAGCTCCTTAATAGCTTCTGCACCCATACCAACACGAAAGCTTTTGCCCCATGTTTCTCTTGCATCCTGATACTCTCTCTCAGATAATACCTGCTTGTACTCAAGATTGGTCTCACCTGCATCAAGCACGATATAAGAAGCAAAGTATAATACCTTCTCAAGCACTCTTGGCGAGAGATCTAAGATTAATCCCATACGGCTGGGGATACCTTTAAAATACCAGATATGGGACACCGGAGCAGCAAGCTCGATGCGTCCCATACGCTCTCTACGAACGCTGGATTTGGTAACTTCTACACCACAACGATCGCAGACAACGCCTTTGTATCTGATTTTCTTATATTTACCACAATGACACTCCCAGTCCTTGCTAGGTCCGAAAATCTTCTCACAGAATAAACCGTCTCTTTCCGGCTTTAAGGTTCTGTAGTTGATTGTTTCAGGCTTAGTAACCTCACCATAAGACCAGTCAATAATCTTCTCAGGAGAAGCAAGACCAATCTTAATAGCTGCAAATGTCGTTGGCTGATATGATTCATTCACTATTTGTTCTGACATTAATGGCACTCCTTTTCTATATTTTTAAAACAACTGGCTAGAACTGATTGTCACCGTCGAAATCATCGTATGATTCTTCGAAGTCGTCATCACCTGCGAAATCATCTTCTGCCTCAACCAATTCGCCGCTCTCGTCGAATTCTTGTGCTTGGAAACCTGCTTCGCCAAGATTCTCATTGTAATCAGAATACTTGCGGTCGCCTTCCATCTCATAACGATAATCGGTATCGCCGTAATCGATGGTTTCCATGATTTCTACTTCGGTGTTATCCTCACGAAGTACTCTTACGTCTAAACCAAGTGCCTGTAATTCCTTAAGCATAACCTTGAATGACTCAGGGATGCTAGGCTCAGGAATGTTATCACCCTTGATGATTGCTTCATAGGTCTTCACACGTCCTACAACGTCATCGGACTTCACGGTAAGGATTTCCTGTAAGGTGTAAGAAGCACCATATGCCTCTAACGCCCAAACTTCCATCTCACCGAAACGCTGTCCACCAAACTGTGCCTTACCGCCCAGAGGCTGCTGGGTAACTAAGGAGTACGGGCCGGTTGAACGAGCATGAATCTTATCATCTACTAAGTGATGGAGCTTTAAGTAATGCATGTGACCGATGGTTACAGGGCTGTCAAAATACTCACCCGTTCTACCGTCACGTAAGCGAACCTTACCGTCTCTTGAGATAGGAACGCCCTTCCAAAGCTCTCTATGATCACGATTGTCTGATAAATACTGTAATACCTCCGGAAGAAGCTCTTCGCCATGCTTAGCTTCGAATTCCTCCCAAGAAAGGTTAACGTAGTCGTTAGCCAAATCAAGAGTGTCCATAATATCGTTCTCGTTTGCACCATCGAATACCGGGGTTGCTACATTAAAGCCAAGAGCCTTAGCAGCAAGAGAGAGATGAATCTCAAGTACCTGTCCGATGTTCATACGGGAAGGTACGCCCAGAGGGTTAAGCACGATATCAAGCGGACGACCATTTGGTAAGTAAGGCATATCTTCTACAGGTAATACACGGGAAACTACACCCTTGTTACCATGACGACCCGCCATCTTATCACCAACGGAAATCTTTCTCTTCTGTGCAATATAAATACGAACTGCCATGTTTACACCAGGGGAAAGCTCATCGCTGGTCTCTCTGGTAAATACCTTAGCATCAACAACGATACCATACTCACCGTGAGGAACCTTGAGGGAAGTATCTCTTACTTCTCTTGCCTTCTCACCGAAGATTGCTCTAAGGAGTCTCTCTTCTGCAGTAAGCTCGGTCTCTCCCTTAGGAGTAACCTTACCAACTAAGATATCGCCTGCACGAACCTCAGCACCTACACGGATAATACCTCTGTCATCCAAATCCTTCAGAGCTTCTTCACCAACACCCGGAACATCACGGGTAATTTCTTCCGGTCCAAGCTTGGTGTCACGTGCTTCTGCTTCGTATTCTTCAATATGGATAGATGTATAAACATCTTCCTGTACCAATCTTTCACTTAATAAAACAGCATCCTCGTAGTTGTAACCTTCCCAGGTCATGAAACCAATAAGAGGGTTCTTACCAAGAGCAAGCTCACCTTCATGGGTAGAAGGACCGTCTGCAATTACCTGACCTGCGTTAACGTGCTCACCCTTGAAGACGATAGGCTTCTGGTTGTAGCAGTTAGACTGGTTGGAACGAGCAAACTTAGTAAGCTTAATCTCAGCCTTCTCACCATCATCGTAGGTCATACGGATGAGGTTAGAGGACACATAATCAACAGTACCTGACTTAGGAGCAACAACACATACACCGGAGTCAACTGCTGCCTTTACTTCCATACCGGTACCTACAGCAGGTGCATCGGTAAACAGAAGTGGTACGGCCTGACGCTGCATGTTGGAACCCATCAGCGCACGGTTCGCATCGTCGTTCTGTAAGAAAGGAATGAGTGCTGTAGCCACAGAGAATACCATCTTAGGAGATACGTCCATGTAATCGAACATAGCCTTAGGATATTCCTGAGTCTCTTCGCGATAACGACCGGATACGCTGTTACGAACAAAGTAGCCATTCTCATCCAGCTGCTCGTTCGCCTGTGCTACATGATAGTTATCTTCCTCATCTGCAGTCATGTAAACAACATCCTCGGTTACACGCGGGTTTGCAGGGTCAGCTTTATCAATCTTACGATATGGAGCCTCTACGAAACCATACTCGTTGATTCTTGCATAGGATGCCAGTGAGTTGATAAGACCGATGTTAGGACCTTCGGGAGTCTCGATAGGACACATTCTACCATAGTGTGAATAGTGAACGTCTCGAACCTCGAATCCGGCTCTATCTCTGGAAAGACCACCGGGACCAAGTGCGGATAAACGTCTCTTATGGGTAAGCTCACCAAGCGGGTTGTTCTGATCCATGAACTGAGACAGCTGTGAAGAACCGAAGAACTCCTTAACTGCTGCAGTTACAGGCTTGATGTTAATTAATGACTGAGGAGAGATTTCCTCTGCGTCATGGGTGGTCATACGCTCACGTACCACTCTCTCCATTCTGGATAAACCGATACGATACTGGTTCTGTAATAACTCACCAACTGCACGGATACGTCTGTTACCCAAGTGGTCGATATCATCATCGTTACCAAGGCCAGCCTCTAAGTGCATATTATAGTTAATGGAAGCAAAGATATCTTCCTTAGTAATGTGCTTTGGAACAAGCTCCTGTACATTCTTCTTGATTGCTTCAGCAAGAGCCTCAGGATCTTCTGCAAACTCTTCTAAAATCTGAGCAAGTAAAGGATAGTATACAAGCTCATGAATACCATAATCAGCCGGATTTAAGTCAACAAAATTAGTAATGTCAACCATCATATTGGAAAGAACCTTAACATTTCTCTCCTCGGTCTGAATATATACGAAAGGAACAGCTGCATTCTGGATAGTATCAGCAAGCTCTGCAGTTACCTTGGTGCCAGCGGTTGCTAAAACTTCACCGGTGGAAGGATCCACTACATCAGCAGCTAAAATCTGATGTCTGATTCTGTTCTTTAAAGCAAGCTTTTTATTGAATTTATATCTACCGACTTTTGCCAAATCATATCTACGGGGATCGAAGAACATGGCATTGATTAAACTCTCTGCGCTTTCAACACTGAGAGGCTCGCCCGGACGGATTTTTTTGTATAACTCTAACAGACCCTCCTGATAATTCTCAGCAGTGTCCTTTCCGAAGCTGGCTTCAATCTTTGGTTCCTCACCAAAAATCTCTCTGATCTCGTCATTGGTGCCAACACCAAGTGCACGAATGAGAACAGTAATAGGAACCTTTCTAGTTCTATCTACACGAACCCAGAAAACATCGTTGGAATCGGTCTCGTACTCTAACCATGCACCACGATTAGGAATGACGGTAGAAGAGAATAATCTCTTACCAATTTTGTCATGACCAATTGCATAGTAGATACCCGGAGAACGTACTAACTGGCTTACGATTACACGCTCTGCGCCGTTAATGACGAATGTACCGGTCTTAGTCATCAGAGGCAGGTCACCCATAAAGATTTCATGCTCACTGATTTCTTCCTTCTCCTTATTGTAAAGACGAACTTTCACCTTGAGTGGAGCTGCGTATGTAGCATCTCTCTCTTTGCACTCTTCAATAGAATACTTCACGTCGCCTTCGCACAATTCGAAGTCTACAAATTCGAGACTAAGAGCTCCGCTGTAATCTGCGATTGGAGAAATATCTGCGAAAACTTCTTTCAAGCCTTCGTCTAAAAACCACTGATAGGAGTCCTTCTGAACTTCAATCAGGTTGGGCATCTCCAAAACCTCTTTTTGTCTCTGATAACTCATACGCATATTCTTGCTGTTTGCAATAGGACGTATTCTGTTTTTTTCCATTGACATTTCACCCCGTTCTTTCAATTTTAAGCTTATTTCGTCGGTCAAATACTATATACTAGTCTTTTGATAAGCATAACACACCACAATAGTGCACCATCCATGATATCACAGGCTTGTCAATAAAGTCAATAGGGAAAAGTTTGATTTTTCCAGAAAATAGAAATAATTGAATCTTTAGAAAAATTGAGGGCCTCACCATAATGATGAGGCCCGAACAAGCTATAATCGGCTTTTTCTTACTTAAGGGTAACCTTTGCGCCAACTTCTTCAAGTTTCTTCTTGATTTCTTCAGCTTCTTCCTTAGATGCAGCTTCCTTAAGAACCTTAGGAGCGCCATCTACAGCGTCCTTAGCTTCCTTTAAGCCAAGACCGGTGATCTCACGAACAACCTTGATAACCTTAACCTTCTCAGAACCAGCCTCAGTTAACTCTACGTCAAACTCAGTCTTCTCTTCTGCTGCTTCAGCAGGACCTGCTGCTGCAACTACAACGCCTGCTGCTGCAGATACGCCGAACTCTTCCTCACATGCCTTTACGAGCTCATTTAACTCTAATACGCTTAACTCTTTGATAGCGTCGATTAATTCCTGTGCTGTTAATTTAGCCATTTTTAATTTCCTCCGTTTTGATTAATATAATTGATTTGTTAATTATTCTGCTGCTACTTCCTCAGCTGCAGGTGCTGCTGCACAAGCTGCTGCGCCACCTTTTTCTGCTAACTGATTCATGACGCGAGCGAAGTTGGTGATAGGGCTCTGCATAGAACCAAGTAATCTGGAAATGAGAACCTCTCTTGAAGGGATAGAAGCGATTGCCTGCATTCCCTTTGCATCGTAAGCAGTTCCTTCCACAACACCAGCCTTGATTTCAAGCTTGTCAGCCTTCTTAGCGAACTCTGCTAATACTCTAGCAGGAGCGGTAGCATCTTCAGTAGAATATGCAATAGCGCTAGGTCCGTTTAAGTAAGGAGCTAACTGTTCGAAATCAGTACCCTTGAACGCGAAGTTCATCATGGTGTTCTTGTAAACCTTGTAAGAAACTCCTGCTGCACGTAACTGTTTACGTAATTCAGTATCCTGCTCAACAGTAAGTCCACGATAGTCAACTAAAACTACAGACTTTGCATCCTTGATACCCTCAGAAATCTCTGCAACTACAGGCTGCTTTAATTCGATCTTTGCCATCTTTCTTTACCTCCTTTTAGATTTTCTTGCCGAAAGGAGTTACTCTATAAAAAGAGCCTCCCTATCAAAGACAGGAAGGCGTGAAAATTCATACATTAAACTCTCTCTCCTCGGTAGGCGTCCTTGCGGAACTTACACCTTCAGGCCCTACACATCCTCTCGAGTTTCGAAGAAACTCGCAAGGACTCGCAGAGTCCTTTAGTACCTGCTGTCTTCGGCGCGGTTTTATAACCTCAGATAAGATATCATATTCACATCCGCTTGTCAAGAGATTTTTACTTATTTTTTTGCAAATCATATACCCACACTTCATAATAGGAGTTTTCCGAAGAAAACGGGCTTCCTTCCACCAACATTTCTTCATATCCGGCGCCCTCCACCGGAGCTGCCGCAAAGATATAACGGATATTCAGCTCCTCCATGGCCTTCAGATTAAAGGAAGGCTTCTTATATACAAAACCGTTTCCCTTTTGCACCATAGCATCAAAGCCCCTCTGACCGGTTGCCAGATAGCAGCGATTTCCCCAGTCATCAAAGTAATCCTGCACTTCTCCGTTCTTCTTCAGCTCCCCTGATATTATCTTTCGGAAAGCATGCTTATACTCTAAATCATAATTATTGGAATACCCATCCGCGCAGATAAAACCATTATAAAGTGCCACCGACGGATACATTCCCAGACTGACTACACTGTAAGAGTTCTTGTCCGTCTCTACCACCGCTTCAATCTCATCAAATACATCTTCCATATAGAGACTTTCCCATGTCACTTGGCTGTAGCCATCCACCAGCAGAAGCCGGATATTTTTATTCAAGGTACTATCTCGTAAGATACAGACTCCTTGGAAGAGAAAAAATACACATCCGATTCCAAACAGCATGCCTTTCACCGCATAGTCCTTGTAACATCCTGCCATATACACTGCATACTCCAGGCATAGAGCAAAAGCCAGCATCCAGAGAAAGGGGAAAATCCAATAAATTCTGTCCGCCTGAAAATAGGTAAATACGCCACCCATAGCATTTCGCAGTTCTACCACGTTCGATGCATTCCAAAGCACCGCCAGTACACTCAATCCCAAAATCCCCAGAAGAAGCGCCGACAACCTTTTATTTCTAAGCTTACTGCCGTCCGTCTTACGCACCATGCCGATGCTCATCATAAACAGCGCCACTACCAGCACCGGAGCTGCGTAGGTTTTAGAATAGGATCCCCCCTGCAAAAGAAGTTCCTTAAGCTTTCCCAGCAAATCCGTGGTAGGACTCAGCACCATCTCTTCCCTATGTGTAGTAAATCCTTCTCCCAGTACACTTTTTATCAAATCCAGATTGGTCAGACCATAGGTAACTGCCAACGTCAGAAGTGATACAAAGCTTCGAAACACACTTTGCATCTGTCTCTTACACAGCAAACACAGCAAGTGCAGACCACCCAAGATAAGCCAGACAAATCCCACCAATGTCAGCGAAGACATCAGCCCATAGAAACAAATTCCTAACAGCCCGGATAGCTTTCGCTCCCCCTTCACCCACTGCAAGTAGCAGAGCACCAGCATAGGTTGTCCTAATGCCGCCAGACCATAAGTAGGATAAAAAGGCATATATGCAAAAAGCACTCCTGCAAGGAGTCCAATCTCCCGGGGCATTCCCAGATACCCGCAAAGAAAATACATTCCCAAAAAGCCAACCATTACCACCATCCACTGTACTGCCACATATGCCCCGAAGGGTGGCAATATCTTGTAAAACAGTACCGCCAGAGGTGCAGGCGGAATCATTGACGCCTTGTCCATCCCATTCATAAACTCCGGAATCACGTCGCCCTGAAACAAATATTTAGCCTGATAAATGTAATTCAGAATCTCTCCGTCCATCTGGTCATGGACCTCTACATAGCTTCTCTCTCCGAGAAGTACGTAGATTAGTCCGATTACACTCACTGCCAGCAAACCAAGTACCGGTAAGATTATTCTCTTTTTATTCTGATAAATGTCCCATAATTTTTCCATACTAAATATGATACCGCAAAATCTTTTTAAACACAATAAGAAAGAGGCTGCCGCACTGCGACAACCTCTTCAAAATCACTTTACCAAATCTTATACAAACTTAGCGGTAGAAACCTTTACTCCAGGACCCATAGTAGAAGTTAAAGTGATGCTCTTTAAGTAAGCACCCTTAACTGCGCTTGGCTTAGCCTTCATGATTGCATCCATAAGAGCCTTGAAGTTCTCTTCAAGAGCTTCCTCAGAGAAAGAAGCCTTTCCAAGAGGAACATGCACGATGTTGGTCTTGTCAAGTCTGTACTCAATCTTACCAGCCTTGATATCAGCGATAGCCTTAGCAACGTCCATAGTAACGGTACCAGCCTTAGGGTTTGGCATTAAGCCCTTAGGACCTAAAACCTTACCAAGACGACCAACTACACCCATCATATCAGGAGTAGCTACTACTACGTCGAAATCTAACCAACCTTCGTTCTGGATCTTTGGAACTAACTCTTCACCACCAACGTGATCTGCACCAGCTGCTAAAGCTTCATCAAGCTTAGCACCCTTAGCAATAACTAAAACCTTAACGGTCTTACCGGTTCCGTTAGGAAGAACTACAGCACCACGGATCTGCTGATCAGCGTGACGTCCGTCACAACCGGTTCTGATGTGTGCTTCGATAGTCTCATCGAATTTAGCAGTTGCAGTCTTCTTAACAAGTGCAATTGCATCGTTTGCTTCATATAAAGTTGCTCTGTCTACTAACTTAGCAGCTTCGGTATATTTCTTACCATGTTTCATTATAAATTACCTCCTAGGTTCTAGCGACAATCACGACCGATTGTCTCCCAAATTATTAATAGTTGTGAGTATTAGTCTTCTACAGTAATACCCATAGAACGTGCTGTACCAGCAATCATGCTCATAGCAGCCTCTAAGCTTGCAGCATTTAAGTCAGGCATCTTTAATTCAGCGATTTCCTGAAGCTTTGCCTTAGAGATGGTAGCAACCTTAGTCTTGTTAGGAACACCTGAACCAGACTTAATGTTACATGCCTTCTTTAAAAGAACTGCTGCAGGAGGAGTCTTTGTGATGAAACTAAAGCTTCTATCTGCATATACAGTAATAATAACAGGGATAATGGTATCACCCTTATCCTGTGTTCTAGCGTTGAACTGCTTTGTGAATTCAACAATGTTTACACCATGCTGTCCAAGTGCAGGACCTACTGGTGGAGCTGGTGTAGCTTTACCAGCTGGGATCTGTAATTTAATGTATCCAGTTACTTTCTTTGCCATTGTGGCACCTCCTATAATGTGGTAATTCGGCGCAAGGACATTCCCTTGCTCCCACTGGAACCTTATAAACTTGGTTCCTTTTCGTGTTGCCTTTATATCTTACCGGACAGGCCCGGAAAAATATCATTTAAAACTTACAGTTTTCTTACTTCAGCGAAGCCAATCTCAACAGGTGTCTCTCTGCCGAAGAGTTCTACATTGATGGTTGCGGTCTGCTTATTGTAGTCAAGCTTCTGAACCACGCCCACGGTATCCTTCCAGACACCGGCTACAACTGCGATGCTGTCACCTTCTTCGAAGTCAACAGATACGTTCTCAGTCTTAATGCCAAGAGGCTTCATTTCAGCTTCTGTAAGAGGAACAGGTTTGCTTCCTGGTCCTACGAATCCGGTTACACCACGGGTATTTCTTACAACATACCAGGTGTCATCGTTCATATCCATATTAAGCAGAACATAACCGGGGAATAACTTTCTCTGAACAGTCTTCTTTACACCATTCTTCACCTCAACAACTTCTTCCAAAGGAACTCTTACCTCAAGAATCTGTTCTGCAAGATGTTTGTTATTCTCGATTGTCTTCTCAATATTGGCTTTGACTTTGTTCTCATACCCGGAATAAGTATGAACTACATACCATTTTGCTTCTGCCATACAATCACCCTCGTTCTAAATTGATGTTAAAATATTTACGCCATTCTGGATAATGAAATCTAAAATTGCAATAATTACTCCAACAACTACGGATATCGCAACAACTGCTACGGATTGCTTGAATGTGGAATGTTTGTCCGGCCATGTAATCTTTTTGAATTCAGACTTAACACCCTTGAAGAACCCGGTCTTCTTGGTGTTCTTTTCTGCCATATCTCCCATTAATTCGCTCCATTTCCGCCGCTCCTTAAGCGACCTTTGCAATGATTACGTTCAGGTAATTATTTGGTCTCTTTGTGAGTAGTATGAGTCTTGCAGAATCTACAATATTTCTTGGTTTCCATACGATCCGGATGAGTCTTCTTATCCTTGGTAGTATTGTAGTTACGCTGCTTGCACTCGGTACATGCTAAAGTGATTTTTGTACGCATAATTTCCTCCATTTCACTGCATTTTCAGCAGTTTCTCTATATAGTCTTCTCCAACTTTTAGGCACAAAAAAAAGACCTAAAAATAAATCTCGCTGAATTAATATAGCATATAGGCCCCGTAGAGTCAATGATTTTTTTGTACTTTTGTTGTATTTCCTACATTTTTCCGCCTTGTCCACTTGTTTTTTCCTTATATATATGGTACATTTTACCCATAAAAGTGGATAGCTGTGTTCTGTTACATACTAATCAAAACGGATTTTGATTGTAGCACACTTTTATATAAATTACAATCATACATTTATTCAGAGCCCATTCGCAAAACCGCCTCTGCGAGGCATTACTTTGCTCATGTATGGCTTCTCGCCATATAGATTTATAAAAATAGTCTTTATCAAGCAAGCTTGAACAGCCTATTTTGTATAAATCTGCATAGCTCTGAATAGTTTCACAATCACGACTTTGTCACGGAGGAAAGGAGGCGTGTAAATGAGTGCAATTCTTAATACCGTTTATAACAATTATCTGAGTACATATAAAGCACCTACCAGCAATCGCTACGATGCTCATAAGAAAAGCGAGCTGCGCAGTGTCTACAATTCCATTGTTAAATTAAATAAGGAAGCGCCGGTATATCTTCCCTTAGACGGAAAGGTTGTGAGAGACTATGCCATCGGCTTGAAGGAGAATGCAAGAGAGCTTCATAATACCATTGCCGCACTGGGCGGTCTGG
Organism: Lachnospiraceae bacterium; assembly: GCA_017467845.1. Taxonomy (GTDB): domain Bacteria; phylum Bacillota; class Clostridia; order Lachnospirales; family Lachnospiraceae; genus Acetatifactor. The sequence goes on from JAFUKH010000036.1 coordinate 20,922, forward strand.
ACGAATCTACTCTTCTCAGCCAAAAAGCAGCCTCTACTTCTAATGAAGAAGTAGCTTCCGCAACCTTTATCGGCACATATACTGCAGGAGCACCTTCTCCCAGCTTTGAGATCGAAGTGGACAGCCTTGCTACCGGTCAGGAGAACATGGGCAAATTCCTTCCGGAAGATACTGTTACCCTGCCCCCGGACACCTATTCCTTTGATGTGCAGATTAACGATATGAACTACGAGCTGCAGTTCACTATCAGCGAAACAGAGACCAACCGCGACGTGCAGAATCGTCTTATAAGATTGATAAATAATTCCAATATCGGAATCAAAGCAGATATTGCCGAAGCCGAGGGACGCACTGCTATTACCCTTGCTTCCGAGGCTACCGGTCTTCCGCTTGGCAAGAGCTCCATCTTTACTATCAGCGATACCAACACCAGCAAGCAAAAGGGCGCCGTAGATTACCTTGGCATTGATTACATCAGCCACCAGCCCTCTAATGCAAGCTACCGTATCAATGGCGAACAGCGTCATTCTATCTCCAATAACTTCACCATCGGCAAGATGTTTGAGGTAAATCTTAAAGGAACTACACCGGAAGACGAGCCGGTTACCATCGGACTGAAGACGGACGTAGAGTCCCTTACCGATAATGTTGTGGAATTGGCAAACGGCTACAACAATTTCCTGACCCAGATGAACAATTTCTTAGAATCTCATCCTCGCAGCAAAAATGTAATCCGCGAGATGAATTCCATTACCAGACAGTACGGCCAGGTATTTGCAGACATGGGACTTACCATTGAAAGCGATGGTGCTCTCTCCGTGGATCGCAGCACCTTAAGTAATACCTTTGAAGAGTCCGAAGATATCAATGATACCTTCCAGACCTTAAAGGATTTCTCTCAGGGTCTGCTTCGTAAGAGCAACCAGATTTCCATCAATCCAATGAACTATGTGGAGCAGACGGTTGTAGCTTACAAGAATCCGGGACATAACTTCCCGAACCCTTACGTTACCAGTGCTTACAGCGGTATGATGTTTAATTATTATTGCTAATAAATGACTACGTTAAAAGAGCTTCTCGGTCTACTGACCAAGAAGCTCTTTTTCTACCATTTGAAGTGCTGCTTCAATAACCTTATCCATATCATAATATTTATACTGTCCCAGACGACCGCCAAAAAGTACATTCGGCTCTGCCTCTGCCAACTTCTGATATTCCGCAAATAATGCACCGTTACGCTCATCATTGATGGGATAATAGGGCTCATCCCCCCGCACCCAAGTCGCCGGATACTCTCTTGTAATAATAGTATCCTTGGAAGTGGAATCAAATTCAAAATGCTTATGCTCAATGATACGGGTGTATGGAATCTCACGCTCCGTGTAATTTACCACCGCATTTCCCTGGAAGTTACATTCATTCTCCAAAAGCTCCTCTTCAAAACGAAGAGAACGATACTGAAGTTCCCCAAGCTTATAATCATAATACTCATCAATCATACCGGTATACAGAACCTTATCAAAGGTGTCTGCCCCCTCGCCCTTTGCAGCATTCTCTGCAAGGAACTGACGATAAGTAATCCCCAGACGCACATCCACACCATCTAATAACTTTTCTACAATCTGTGTATAACCGCCCTTGGGAATTCCCTGATAGGGATCCGTAAAATAGTTATTATCATAAGTAAATCTTACCGGAAGACGGCGGATAATAAACGCCGGAAGCTCCTTGGCACTTCTGCCCCACTGCTTCTCAGTATAGCCCTTTACAAGCTTCTCATAGATATCTCTGCCCACCATACCTATTGCCTGCTCTTCCACATTCTGCGGATTCTCCACACGCTCTGCACGGCTCTGTTCTTCAATCTTGGCCTTCGCCTCTGCCGGGGTCTTAATGCCCCACATCTTACTGAAGGTATTCATATTAAAAGGCATATTGTAAAGCTCATCCTTGTAAACTGCCACAGGGCTGTTCACATAATGATTAAACTCCGCAAACTGATTTACATAATCCCATACCTTCTTATTGGCCGTGTGGAAGATATGTGCACCATACTTATGTACCTGAATCCCACTCTCTTGCTTGGTATAAATATTGCCCGCGATATGATTTCTCTTATCAATTACAAGACAATTCTTACCCGCTTTTTTCATTTCATAGGCAAACACCGCACCAAACAGACCGCTGCCTACCACCAAATAATCATACTTCATTTAATCAACCTTATTCTTTTTCACCTTCGCTTTGTACTTCTCAATCTGTACAAAATCATCCATCAGTTCCAAAACCTTATCTCTACCGGTCTGATTCAGCTTCATATAATACTGCATCACGCGATTCTCTAAAAGCTGCGCCCCCAACGATGCATCTCTCTCTAAGGATGTAAAATCCACCGGATTCAAACTGAGCTTATCACACATCTTAATTACTGTACCATAAGCCATACCTTCGATACCACGCTCCAGCGCCGTCACAAGAGTACTATACGGAATGTTCATCTCGATAGCAAACTGACGCACACTGCGGTACTGGCGAAGGATTTCCCTTTTTAAAATTTCTGCTTTTGTCATATTCATTATTATACTCCTCTTATCCCTTCGATAAATCCCCTGTTCAGAGCCCTGGCTCCAATCTGTTCAGAGCCCAATTCGCAAAATCGCCGCTTCGCGGCTTTCCTTTTGCGAATTGATAGGCTCTCGCCACATAGATTTATAAACACAGCCCTCTGCAAGCAAGCTTGCGAGTTCTGCCTTTATAAATCTGCATGGCTCTGAACAGAAACAATCATACGATATTTCGCAAACATTTTCAATAGGTAATAGGGTTTACAATCCCACTTTTCTATATTATACTATATGTATTCATATACAGTAGGAGGTTACTTTTCAATGACAGAATTAGATTACAGCATTATCGCCCGCCGTATGAAGGCTGAGCGTATTCGCAACAAGATTTCCCAGAAGCAGGTAGCTGATGGTCTCGGATGTACCGTATCCTTTGTCAGCAATGTAGAAAACAGCCGTGCTAAGCTGAACTTAAGAATGCTTGCATACTATGCTCAGATGTGCAACGTTTCTGTTGACAGCCTTATGACAGAACGCGAAGACGACTCCGAAAGCCAGAAGCTCGACAAAGAACTTCTTCACGTATTCCACGGTTATACCACCGATGAGCAGAAGAAGATCATCAAGATTTTAAAGACCTGGAAGGCTGACAATAATTAACAGTATAGCTGACCCACTTGTTACACATTCTATGATAGGACATGATGATAGCAAGGAGCAGACAGGTGAAAAAAGAATTACGAAAATGCTTTATCATAGGATTTATTTTTATTAGTGTTTTCGGAACACTACTTCATTTCTTATACGAATGGAACAGTGATAACCGAATCGTCGGACTGTTCAGTCCGGTTAATGAATCCATATGGGAGCATATGAAATTATTCTTTTTCCCCATGCTTCTCTTTACTGTCATCATGTCCTATTTTCACATGCTGCAGGTCTACTATCCCGCTCTTGTTCCTGCACTGCTGCTGGGACTACATGCCGGCACTTGGTTTATCCCCTCATGCTTCTATACTTACAGCGGCATCCTGGGACGAAGCATCACTCTCATCGACGTGCTATTGTTTTACCTTGCAGTCTTCTTCGGATTACGAGTGGCATACAATAAAGTTAAAAACAGCGGGCTCCAAAAATATGAAATCCCGCTGAAAATCCTCACCATGATTATGGTGACTTTATTTATGCTGTTTTCCTATCATCCGCCGAGGTGGGGGATGTTTGGGTAACTGTTTTAACTTCTAAACATCTTCAAAATCTTTTCCCTACTGTCAACCAGCATATGAAAAACTCTAAGTACGAAAACCGCTTGATTTCTTTCATCAATCAAAAAATATATTTTATAATTTTTGTAATATATTTTACGAATCCCATATCTAGCCAATTCTTCATCTTCATCTAATTCGTGACTTTCGGAAATATACTAAGGCTATTAATTATCTTTCTAAATCCTTTTGCTATATTTATCGCAGTCTCCGGATTCCCCAACTCAAATGCAATATAGTCCATCTGGTCTGCAATATCTGTCTCTGCTAATGGCAGGGTAATGACCTTATACTCTGACAATGGAATACCTTTTCTCCAATTCATCGAAGAATTCGTTGCAGTCACGACCTTTACCTAATGCAATATCATGGTAACTCTCCATCACCATTTCACGTATTTGTTTTTGATTTTCATCATTCTCTTTTCTATAATTTAAAATCTGCTGTGCCGGACTCATACAAACTACCTCATTTCTTTACTATTCATATCCTTAGTATACTCAAAAAATCTTACTTATACAAGAAGATAAATCTCTTTAATACTTAAAACATAAACACCTTCCTCCTCAACTCCTTATTCGCCATGACTGCTAAATACCTTTTCACACGCATACGTCCTTTATTTTGGGTGATTCTTTTATCGGTCATATCCCATCCTCCGTTTCTTATATGTTTTATCAGCTCTCCACATTTTCTATTTTCCTCTGCATCTACTATTTCACGCAGAAGTTTTATGGCAGCAACATATTCCACCTTATGTGAATTTTGCAGAAACTCATAAAACATGTCCCGGAATGGAAAGATGCGCTTGTAATATGCATCTGCATCTTTGATAATTTGAAAAAACTCTTCCAAGAATCTGCAGTCATCTGCCTTTTCTTCATTTCCAATTTCTTCTACCAGTTCTTTATGTCCCTCTACAAGAGATTCTGTTCCATGAAAAATGTACAACAAATCCGCCAATTCTATCCCACCGGACAAATACTCCAGCTTACGTGGAATGAATTTATTGGAGAAATCGGAATTTTTTTCCTCCTTCTGCCCCTCTTCGTCTATAAGTTTCAATCTATTCGATGCTTCCCATTCTGCATTCTCCCATAAGCGAAATCTCTTTTTCATGGAAAATTCAGTTCCCAGAAGATGGTTTAACCACCCTACATACTCTGTATAATTAATAGTATCTGCATTGATAACAACAAACCCCGGATTAGAATCATACACCTCATACAAAAAATACGCTGCCATAACCACATCTGCGAACTCTGCATAACCGATTTTTTCAGTCCATAGCGATGTTTTCTCCGGTTCATAGCTGGCAGTTTCCCATGAATTATCTTCAAAATAGTTATAATAAAAATTTATATATCCTTTCTCTCTTAGAGCAAACGGATTCAGCAAACAAATTTCCTGCCCATATATTTTGACCTCCTCATGGTCCATCATTCCTCCATAATTCAGGATCTTGGCCATCTGTTCATTAAATACTTCCTTCTTCTCATCATCAATATGACAATTACCGTAATACCCACCAAATGTTCCCATGCATGTGTCCCCCTAAAATCCAAAAATGTTTTTCCGCTGTATTTCATTTACTAAAAGTGCTTGATACGCTCTGCCGGCAATTTTATCTTCAGCATTCTGATTGGGCTTAATCATCCATTCATAAGCCTGCGCTGCCGTTAATTCAGGAAACAATTTGCAATCCTTCTCTTTTGTCTTTTTAAAGAGTTGAATCGCTTTCTTGTAATCATCTATATCCTGATGGTCCATAAACTCCTTCACAAATGCATAATCCAAATATGCATTCCTACTATCCTGCATATCTTTAGCAATTAGTGCCAATTCTTTTTCCATATTCAGATCTGCCGGAATAGGCATCGATTCAAACCAATCTTTCCAATCTGTTATGTATTTTTGCATATTATCTGACAAGATTAGATTACTTCCATCCCAATATTCCAGAAATTCATTTTCATTTTCTCTTAGAATGACACGGAAAAACTCAATGATTCCCATTTCTTTTTTATTCTGCTCACTGTCGCAAAACCAATCATTTATCATACCATCTAAGATACGTTCCAGCTTTATCTCGCCAATCCCATTATCGTGTAAAAATTGGAGCATCTCCCCCGGTTTCGTCCTTTTCTCCGGATAAAACTCAACTCCTAACAATCCCTTTATCAGTTTTCGGTACCCATCCGGATAAGGAATCGGAACCTCATCCGCCATTAAAAGACACATAGATTCACTGTATATTTCTTGCAGAAACATGATTATATTCATAACAACACCATACTCATTCAACTCTGCCTTTTTGTCTTCCGGTACATTTACTGTACCTAAAAGTTTGTATTCCATTTTATATATTCCCCCTTGTTTATATCATTCCTAAAAATGTTTTCAATTCCTCGCACATACGATAACATATCGTATATACGATATGTTATCGTAAAATATAAGGCATGTCAATACCGTCACACCTAATTCATATCCCCCAGAGCTCTCATATATCCTTCCAAACGCCTTTGCGCGTCCACATCCAGTTTCTGATAAAGTTCAATCAACGCATACTCCTTTGTCCTCTTATCAACCATGACATAATCCTGTTGATGATATTCCTTGAACTTCTCGTTCTCGGTTCCAAGTAGCAGTTCCTGGGGCGATATCCCGAGCACCTCACATATTATCATGATTTTATCTGCCGACGGATTGGTTCCCTTTCTCCGCCAATCGCTGACTGTACTTTGCGATATCCCGGTTCTTTCTACAAATTCCTTCTGCGATATTCCCTTTTCCGCAAGATATTTGTATATACGCTCACTTATCAGCATTCTTAGTCTCCCCTGCTTCTGTTTATTGAATGAAGAAATCTCCACATTGAACTTGGTTCAAAAGTCAAATATTTTTACCATATTTTTCGCCTCAAAAGCATTATAACATAATAATCTATATTTTTCTTCATTGAAATATTTTGCCAATAAACAAGGCGTAATTCTAATGCTGTGGTCATTTGATAGTCTCCATTTACAAATATATTGTTCTCTTAACACCACTTGCATTCTAAAAGGGACTAGCTCCTCAGCCAGCCCCCTCATGCAGTTACTCATTACTGAGAATTCAATGTTTCCTCGGTCTTAACAACCTCTTCCTCATCTTGCTTTACCGTTTTAGTTCCTTCGCCTTTTCTCTCTTCTAATCCATCCGCCATTTTCATAAACTCCATTGCCCACTGTCTACCACTTGTATCATGCTCTTGGGTATGTAAGATAATTTCAGTTATATTCTTATCTTCCTCAGTGCTAAATAGATACTTCGTTATTGTAACAGGAATTGTAATAATTGTAGATACAAATCCTACCATAGCCGTAATCAAGAGTGGTGTTGATTCTAATAATTGTTCCATATTGGCAGAAGATATATACCTGTTAAATAACTTATAGACAACCACAATTAATACAAGAATAGAACCAATAACTACTAGATAAAAACTCCACTTAAATATTTCCTTAAGCACATTTCTTATCTTTGTTATCCAAACAAAATGAGACAGTAGTTCCGTATATTTCTTATCTCTATCCGTTATCTGCTCTTTCGTATTTTTCCTAAAAGTTTTATCATCCTCTGTGTTATCTTCTTCTTTATCATTCAAAATATCAAATAGCATTTGATACGCCGAAAATTTATCTTCTGCATTCATACCCTATCTTATTGATCCAAAACCAATAAATCCTCCACTCTTTTTCTCACTTTATTGCTAGTCACCTTAAATATTTTAGACAACAATCCAACGGTAAACTTTTCGTCATTATTTCCCATCTGATTTAATATTTCATAATATACCTTAAACTGACTCAATGGCATCAATATACTTCTTGCAAAATAATCTGCTTCTAACTCTATTGGTTCCGTTCTATGATATGTATCTCGATGAGCGTATATAGGTTGACCTTCTTCCTTATGCAGTATAAAGTGACCGTATTCATGAGCAGTAATAAAACGACTCTTCTTAAAAACAACATCTACTTCATTTTCTGGATTTCGAAACATGGTATTAACCAAAATCAATCTCTTTTTATTTTTAGCATCATCGCTTACAAGTACACATCCAGTTGTATCTATATCCATATCGTTTGGTTCTACTTTAAAACCATCTTTCTTCACCAAAGAAACAATATCAACACAAGGAGATTTATCAAGGTCAACACCAGCTAACAATTTTGTTGTAATTTTTTCAATCTCAAGCATTCTTGATTTCTCAATATTGGGCATCTTATCATCTCCTTTTTTCATTTGTACGCTTTTAAATTTGACAATAGTTCCCATACGTTCCTCCTCCGAATGTACAGAATAATATTATCAAAAAAACCTCTTATTCACACCACAAAATTATCGACAAATATTTCATAGTATCACATAATTACATATTTGTCAAAACAACCCTATTTACAATATTATAGTATCATATATACTGCAAAATGTCTATTAAAATCAGGGAATCTAAGTTTCTCACTTTGCCTTAGCTTCCTATCTTTTCACTTCGTTTCTCAAAATCATCATTTTCCTCCCAATATGGAATCCTCTCGTCCGAAGATATTTTCATAAAATCTGCTGTAGATACCGATTTTACATAATATTGCCTGCTTCCCTCAATCAGACTTGTATCTATCCGTACTACATCCATGGCTTCCTTCCATACTTCCCAGAAATCCCTATCATATATTGTCACTTTCTTCACAATAATGCTTCAGCATATCAATTGTTCCCACATGATACGCTTCCCCCTCTTGGGTGCTTCATAATGAATCGTTTCAAATAGTTTCCATAGCTCAAAATTTTTAACATTGTATTTTTTATCAAATAAATAATTGATCCACCCAACACATCTTCAAGAATCAACCTACTCTTTATCCACCATTGTCAGCGCAACACTCTGCGTATAGAGCTCCACAAGTACATATGCAGCAACTACAACATTATGAAAATAATTCAATCCTATGTTGTCACTCCAGACACTTCCTCTCTCACTATCAAATCCTACTGCCCGCATAGATTCTATGAAATCCGACTCATTCTGCGTTGACTAGTTACTCCTACGCCTGCATATAATACTTCATAACTTGTTCTCTGGTAACATCTTTGTAATCCTCATTCTTAATAATCAAACTGTATATACTCTCGAAATCATTGCAGAAATCCTTCGCCATATCTACCAGACTTCTCAATCCACGCTCTAAGCCTAGTTGCATTCCCGTCTGCATCCCTTCATTCTGAGCATTCTTCAATTCTTCCCATCTCTGCATATACTTCGCCCCCATTTTCTCCGATTTCCGGATTCCGGAAACATATTTGTGAATCAATTTTATTCTATCACTTCCACTTCGCTCGGCAACTTCGTCTGTAGAGTCTGTCACATAGTCACAGAAGTCCAGAAACTCCTGCGAAAAATTCTCTCGATTTTCCCCTTTTGTATTGATAAATATCCTCAGCGCACCATCATTCAGCTTTAAATCCGGACACTCTCTGCATACACCTTCAAAAGTATATCGATATAACCCCTATTCTGCAGGAATCATTCTCCTGCCAATTGTATCTTGTGAAATAAGCAGGATTCCCTGACACCGACAGAATCGTCTACGAATAGTCTTAGAATGCAGCCATGCTGCAAGATTGGCTCCCAGATTTTCACTTTATTTAAAAATATCACGAAATATACTTACTGTCAACTATACTTTATCTACATCTATCAATTCCCAACTAATCTTTCTTGTCATTCCCCTTCACTCCTTGTATAATATAAGTACCAGAAACAAACATATCTTGAATATGTTGAAGGAGGTTATAGGCAATGGCTGATTTAGAAAAATTACTTATTGAAAACAAACCCGTGAAATGTACCTGTGGAGGAAAACTCTTCTACATCGGCAGTGGGAAATATCAATGCCACACTTGTGACAATATCATCATGGACGATTTTGGAAAAATAAAAGCTTTTCTGGAAGAGAACGGTCCGACCCCTTCTATGATAATCTCACAAGCTACCGGCGTCTCCACAGACATCATAGATATGTTTCTAAAGAATGGGCGACTGGAAATCACGGAGAACAGTAGATATTTTATCAAATGCGAAAAATGTGGTTGCAGCATCCGAAGCGGCAGATTCTGTATCGACTGTGCCAAAGAGCTTTCCCAAGGCATCCACCGTATATTTTTTAACGAGGTGGGTGAGAAACCCAAGCACTCCCCTAAATTGCAGGGTTCCATGCACTATTTGGATAAGAATAAGGTAAGCGTTTAATTTTGGGGTGTACTTAAAACATTACCGGAACCCTATTGCTAGAATTCCGGTATGCTAACATTTTTCTCATGTTTATTACTACATTTTTCCTGAATGATTTCGTTCCAGGGAGCCAGTTTTGCCAGTTCA
>JAFUKH010000037.1 GCA_017467845.1 Lachnospiraceae bacterium
GCTGGCAACGATGTATTCGTACACTACTCAGGATTAAACATGGAAGGCTTCAAGTCTTTAGAAGAAGGCCAGGCTGTTGAATTCGAAGTAGTTAACGGAGAAAAGGGACCTCAGGCTGTTAACGTAACAAAGTTATAATTCTAGTTATAACGCATTAATCAGTAACACGATGTACCTGTTCTTTTTACAATAACACTTGTTGTTTAGTGTATATAGACTGCAATATCGTTTTATAGGATTAAAGGAAAAGAGCTGTACCATTGGTACAGCTCTTTCTTTGCGCGTAGCATTGAGCCATGCGCAGATGAATCAAATTGGCTGACGTGAGCTTGCTCACAGGCAGACATATTCGAATTCATCTGCATACGGCGAATGCCGCGACAACGAACAAGCGCAAGCTTGTGAGTCTGTCGGCATGGCTCAGTTTACACACTCGATATAAACTCATCAATCAGCTGAATATACCCATCCGGATTGAACATAACCGCAAGATGCCCTCCATCCACCTCTTCAATCACTTTCGGCTCGCTCATCATATTACATAACGCCTTCTTTATATCCTCCGTAAATGTTTTATCATCTACCGGTTCAATGATTAAGACCTTACCCTTCAAGTATTCGAAATCTTCTTTGCTATATAATCCAAAATGATTTCTCAAATCACCAAGCAAACGTGTCATGTGAACAAAATGTTGCTTGCTCATCTCCGGTTCTAAAAGCTTAATCAATTCTTTGATTGTCTTATATGCCTTTTTATCGCCTTGCAGATGTGGTTTAAACATCATGGGAAACATGGCCATGGCAAGTCCCATTGGCATCTTTTTATATTTCCGGACTCTTTTTTCTTCCTTTTCCTCATTAATCATATTAACAATGCACTTCATCCCCGCAAAGGTCAGCTCCGTTGAAAAAGAAGCGGTTGAGGTAAGGAGCAAGCCACTTACCACCTCCGGATGCTTTTTGGCAATAATCTGTGCCAAAAGTCCACCATAAGACTGCCCCCAAAAATAGACATTCTCCGCCTTTAAATATCTAACTAGCTCCGCAATGGCATCCGCGGTCTGGTGATTGTCCTCGCAAAAGCATGGATATGGTATTGTAATAAGCGAATAGCTATCCATGAGACTTCTTAAAAACAGGAAAAAACCATCCGCAAGTCCGGAACCGCCTGCCAGAACTACAATAGTTGCTTTGGCATCTTTCTTTTGATAATAACGGTATTTTAATTCATTTCCGTTCAACAGATACGTTTGAAAAGGTGCTACTTTATTGTAATACTCCCATTCTGCTTTTACATTTAATTCGGATAAATTCATGACCTACCTCAATTCTTCTTTGCAACAACAGTATAAATAAATGTCGTAAGTTTTTCTCCCTTTACAATCTCAAATCCATTTCGCTTTAAATCACGAATAGACTTATTCAAATACGAAACATTGCAATCTCCTGTATTGCTAAAACGGGTATAAATAAAATTGTCTACCATCACACCCAGCATTTTGAAAAATCCAACTCCCGTATCCGACAAAATATAGATTCCACCCGGCTTTAACACACGAAAAACTTCCTTCATCGCCTTATCGGTATCCGGGTAATGGTGAAAACTCTGAGAACAGGTAACTACGTCAAATGTATTATCCTCAAAAGGTAACTCATCAGATTTTCCAACGACAAACTCTGCACCATCTATATGCTTTTCACTGGCCTGTCTTATCATTTCTGAGGACAAATCCAGTCCAATATGCTTTGCACGATGTGTCTTTGACAGCATTTCAATCAAGTAAGCGGTTCCACAACCTACATCAAGCAATTTTTCATAATTCTTATCCTTTAGATAGTCATATATATCTTTACAACTGATCTTTCCGTACTTTGAGTAAAGTATTGTATCGGTTTCATCATATACCTTCGCTTGGTTATCAAACCATTCTTCCGACAATTTCACAAAATCTTTTTCTTTACTCGAATTCATTAATCTCATTTGCGTTCCTCCCAATATTGGTTAGTTATCGCTAACTATTATAAGTCTGCTTTCTCGTCCTGTCAAACAACTTTGCCAATACTGAAGAGTATTTTTCAATCTCTTCATCCTTAAACAATTGCCTTTTGTAATTTGCGAAGAAATTCTTACCAACTTCTATATGCGAACCATAATCACAATAAAATGTTGGATTGATAAAGGCGCCTTCTACATCTCCCAACAATTCTTTTACTACTTCCAAGTCCATTCCTCAATCTGGCAGTTGTACACGCTTTTATCTTTGAATCTTCTTTGGCGACCTTTTCTGATGCATAATCCTACCAGACATCTTTTCCATAGACCTATTCTTTAATCTTCGCAATCACCTTATCCCATTCTAAGGCTCCACCAAATAAATCCAGCGCACTTCCGATGGTCACATTCAAGTGATTCCTTCCCAAATCCTTTAACAGCAACAAATCCTCATAGCTATGCACACCACCTGCATAGGTCACAGGAATTTTTCCCCACTGTCCCAACATGGCAGCCAGCTCTTTTTCAATACCACTTGCTTTCCCTTCCACATCTACCGCATGAATCAAAAACTCATCACAATATCCGGAAAGCTTCTCCATAAGGGCAGTATCCAGCACTTCATCGGTCACCTTCTGCCAACGGTCCGTAACGATACGATACTCTTCACCGATTTTCTTACAGCTTAGGTCCAGCACCAGATGCTCTTTACCTACCACTTCTACCAGTCCCTCAAGTCTTTCATAATCAATTTTTCCATCATGGAAAACATAAGAGGTCACAATCACATGGCTCGCTCCCGCGTCAAGATACTCCTTGGCGTTTTCTGCTGTAATGCCACCGCCTACCTGTAAACCATCGGGATACGCAGACAGTGCCAAAAGCGCCTGCCCTTTTGTCTCTTCATAATATTCGCTGGTTTTCGGATTTAACAAAATAATGTGACCGCCTTTTAAACCTTCTTTTTTATATAAATTCGCAAAAAAAGCCGCGTCCTGGTCCGCCACAAAATTTTCTGTTGCAGCATCTCCCAAATCGACGAGACTTCCTCCCACAATCTGTTTTACCTTTCCGTTATGAATATCAATACAAGGTCTAAATTCCATTTTTTTCCTATTCCTTTTTTGTGTATAAATTTTCTTACCACGCACATACTAACTGCGTAAAAACAAAATATGAAGGAGGATTCACCATGAAAAAGTTTACAAAGCTTTTACTGGTAAGCACCCTTGTCATTGCTTCTCTGTGCCTGTGCACTGCATGTAGCAGAAGCGACAGAAATGACAATAACAATGTAGAGTCCGGTGACATGGCGGATGGCGTAGACCAAACACCTACGCCGACCAATAGTCCCCAGCCGACTATGACTCCCGCGCCAACAGATAACCCAACCACTACCATGACTCCAAATGACGCTAATAATGGTGGTATTATTGATGACGTGGTTGATGGTGCCGGAGATGTTGTGAATGGCGTGGTTGATGGAGTAGAAGATACTGTTGATGGCGTTACCGACGGTGTTAACGAGGCCGTACATCCAGGCGACCAAAATAACAGATAGAAAGCCTTTACAGGCTTTCTATCAATTTACCTTCACGATACGCTTCCAAAAGCTCTTCCAGATATTTCACCATATCTCCAAGTTCTTTACCTACATCCGTATCGGAAACCATCATTCTCTTTTTAAAGTTTTCTACAATGATGGAGTCGGATACAATATCTGTCTCCTTCAAAATAGCCGCCTCCGTAGACTCAAAGGGTTCGTGAGCTGCAAGGCGCATTCCCCATGAATTACATACAAGGGTATATCCGGCGATACCGGTCTTTTTCTGGTACGCCTTGGAAAAACCACCATCAATAACCAGTAGCTTTCCACCACATTTAATCGGAGATTCTCCATGAATCTGCTCTACCGGAACATGTCCGTTAACGATGTGGGCTGTTTCCTCATTCAAATCAAACTCTCGCAAGATTCCATTGACAAAATCCACATCCTCATAGAGCTTATAATAACTGTTTTTACACTCCTCATGAGTCTCTTTCTCTGCAATAAAGTATCTCTCAAAGGTAGTCATTTTATTCTTTCCGTATACGGGAGAGCCGGGACCGTTCCAAATGTACCACAGGATATCCTGCCCTCTACGACGCTCCACCGGGTCCTTGGAATAATATCCCTTTCTGGCATAATATTCCAAAATATCATACAAGCCTCTGCCACTGTATTCTTCCTCGAAAATCTTGACCTTCGCAAAGCTTCCGTCCTCTTCTACCGGCACACATCCATGATACAAAAGATTACCGTTATATACTTTATACATACCGCCCTTAGCATACAAGAAACGTACATGCTTCTGCAGCTTCTCGCAGCGCATAAATGCCTGCTGCAGACGGCGCATCACCAGACTTTCGCCTTCACTGAGCTCGTAAGGATTCTCTTTATTGATTGTTGGAAAAGACATATCCAGCATAGGGTATTCCTTACCCTCTACCACTACGGTTCCCTTCTCAAAATCAATCTTATGAAGTAATCTGCGATCCTCCATTTCAAACTCGGGATTACGCAGAATGGTCTGTCCTTCCAGCTTAAACTGCATAATGGCAATAGCCTTGTGCATCTTCTGGTCCAGGGTCAGATCCTTTGTATTATAGTCAGTATTATATTTAATAGAAAATACATCACAAGGATCGTTTCCGTAAGTTTCCAGTGCAAAGGTTGCCAGCGGAAGGAGATTGATTCCATAACCATCCTCTATCGTTGACAAACAACCATAGCTGGCTGCAATACGAATTACGTTACAGATACATGCCATCTGACCGCAGGCTGCACCCATCCATGAAATATCATGGTTGCCCCACTGGATATCTACCGAATGATAGTCACACAGCTTGTCCATAATCAAATGGGGACTGGGGCCTCTGTCGTAGATATCGCCTACAATGTGAAGATGGTCAATCACCAGTGTCTGAATCAGATTACAAAGCGCCACAATAAACTGCGGAGCCCTATCGATACGGATAATCGTATGAATAATCTCATTATAATAAGCTTCCTTATCCTGAATCTCTGCCTTCTCCGTAATCAATTCTTCTATTACATATGCAAAATCCTTGGGAAGTGCCTTACGCACCTTAGAACGGGTATATTTGGAAGAAACTCGCTTAATCAGCTGCA
This sequence comes from Lachnospiraceae bacterium, assembly GCA_017467845.1. Classification (GTDB taxonomy): domain Bacteria; phylum Bacillota; class Clostridia; order Lachnospirales; family Lachnospiraceae; genus Acetatifactor. Next base: position 5,166 of record JAFUKH010000037.1, read on the forward strand.
CCAAGCGATGAAGGGTAATCTTATACCAATCCTCCAGATTCTCTTCCTCATGCCTTACAATTTCCAGCTTTTCTTCCGGATAATATACCAGTGTAGCCAGACTCTTCTTATCACGGTTACTGATGGTATTTCCGAATTCTTCCTCGATTTTACGGCGCACTGAGCCGGAACCATTCTTCAGTACATGATTAAACTGCTCATACTCTCCATGAATATCCGTCAAAAAGTGCTCTGTACCCTTTGGCAGATTCATAATCGACTGCAAATTAATAATCTCCGTAGACGCAGACGCTATACTACGATACTGATGTGCCAGACTTCTAAGTACTGTTAACTCCGTTCCCCGCATTAGCTTTCCCCTTTTTCTTTCAATTACCCTATGACGTCTGCCATTCCATACATTCCTGCCGGCTTTCCTGCAAGGAACTTTCCTGCCTGTACCGCACCTTTGGCAAATACTGACTTGGAGTATGCGGTATGAGAGAAGGTAATCACTTCATCCACACCCGCAAAAATCACATCATGGTCACCAACGATAGTTCCTCCACGAACAGCACTAATACCGATTTCTTTGCTACTTCTCTTCTCTCTCTTCTGGCTTCTGTCATACACATATTCGTATTCATTACCAAATTCTTCATTGATAGAATCAGCAAGTGCCAGTGCAGTTCCACTTGGCGCATCCACCTTTAAGTTGTGGTGCTTTTCAACGATTTCCATATCAAAGCCTGCCGGTGCCAGGACGCCTGCTGCCTCCTTTAACATCTTAAGTAACAGATTGATACCCAGGGACATATTGGCAGATTTTAAGATTGCAACCTTTCCTGAGGCTTCTGCTACCTTGTCCAACTGCTCCTGACTAAGACCGGTAGTACAAAGCACGCAAGGAATCTGCTTTTCCACGCAATACTCTAAAAGACCGTCCACTGCCGGTGCTGCGGAGAAATCAATAATCACATCCGCCTCCACATCACAATCCTTAATATCTGTAAATACCGGATAACTGTTATGTCCATCATCCACTCTGTCAATACCTGCTACCATCTCAAGGTCTGCATCAGCTGCTACAATCTGGCTGATTACCTGACCCATTTTTCCGTTACATCCATGCATAATAAATCTAATCATTTCATATCCTCCCGTATCATCTATAAGTTAATAACCCGTTTACGACCTTGCCATAAACGGGTTATTATTTGTAACTATTCAGAGCCTTGCGAATTAAAGAAGGCAGACCGTGTAAGCTTGCTTGCCAAGGTCTGTTTTCTTTAATTCATTTGGCGAGAAGCCAACATTCGCAAAAGTAAAGTGCGTAAGCACGATTTTGCGAACGTGCTCTGAATAGTTGCCACGACTTATAAAAGTCCAAAGTCCTTCATTGCCTTTTCAAGCTTCTGCGCATTGGCTTCTTCCATCGGAGTAAGCGGAAGTCTTAAATTATTCTCACATAATCCAAGAAGCTCCATCCCCTTCTTAACCGGAATCGGATTCACTTCACAGAACAATGCATCAATAAGCTCGATAGCCTTCAGCTGAAGCTCCATACTTCCCTTTACATCACCCTCAAAGTATTTTGCACATATATCATGTGTCTCCCTAGGTGCAACGTTAGAAAGAACAGAGATAACACCCTTTCCGCCCAGCGCCAGAAGAGGTACAATCTGGTCGTCGTTACCGGAATAGATATCGATTTCACCGTTTGCAAGAGATGCTAACTTTGCAACCTGACTGATATTGCCACTTGCCTCCTTAACACCCACAATGTTCTCACAATCCTTGCACAGTCTTACGATAGTTGCCGGTAAAATATTGCAGCCGGTTCTTCCCGGTACATTGTAAAGGATGATAGGAATCTTCACTGCGTCTGCAACTGCTTTAAAGTGAGCATATAAACCGTTCTGGGTAGCCTTATTATAATAAGGAGAAACCAGTAAAAGACCGTCTACACCATACTTCTCAGCTTCGGTGGAAAGATAAACTGCAGTCTCGGTACAGTTTGAACCGGTACCAGCTACTACAGGAACTCTTCCTGCTACAACCTCTACACAATATTTGATAACATCTAAATGTTCCTCATGTGAAAGAGTAGATGCCTCACCGGTAGTACCACATACGATAATCGCATCGGTTCCGCCGGCAATCTGCTGCTCCACAATTGCCTTAAACTGCTCGTAATTAACGCTTCCATCTGCATTCATTGGTGTAATAATCGCTACACCCGCACCTGTAAAAATTGACATTTCGTCCTCCATTCTGCCGCTTCTTGCGGCCAATAAAATTATAACAGTTCATCCCGCACCACTCGCAAAGCCGTGCTTACAGCACTTTCCCGCTGCTTCGTAGCTAACTTTGCTCATAAACCGGCGCTCAACTCATGACGCTGTCCGTTCGAAAAATCATGCCAGCATGATTTTGACTCTCAAACAGGTCATGGCTGAACTGTTATCTAAAATTTGAATGAGGTATTCCTGGGCTCTTTGGTTCTTTACATTAAAGAAGGTCGACACAATATGCGCCGACCATAAACTTTCGGATAAAATAATACCCTTACATTTGTGATAGCGCCCCATCCGCATGCGGATGACAGTCATACAGCTCTTAACTGCATGCCCAAGACTTGACTTCCAGGCCGTCTCCTCTTTCGGCGTCTTTTCCTTTTCCACCGCCTCAACTGTGCCTGTCACATCAACGGAGGTACTCATAAAATACGCAACCTCTACCTAAACTATAAGAAGTAATTATTACTTACTTCACTCTGATAATAGCACCCTAAAAAACCTTTGTCAATGCTTTAATCCATTAACTCCAATTTACTTACGGATACTTCAAATGCTACGCGCTGTTCAATCTGGTCATCCTCCAGACGCTTTACATACTCTCTGCTCTGGATTCTACCCCATACTACACATCTTTCTCCTACACGAAAGCTGCTTGCATATCTGGCATTTCTCCCCCAGCAGATACAGGGAATATAGTCGGATTTCCCATATGGTCTGTTTACTGCAAGAAGCACATCTGCGATTTCTCTGCCCAATGGAGTCTTACGATAAATAGGCTCTTTACAGATATAACCGTCCAGAAAAATCTGGTTGGTTCTGGAGCTTTCCTCCAGCTCCTCCATGAAATCAATCTCTCTTGCAAAAACGGACAATACTAATTTATTTTTTCTTTCCTCATGACGATTATAAGAACGGAACTGTCCTCCAACGCAGATATACATTCCACGATAATCTGCATTCACATCAAGAAGCCTTTCTGACACCATCACCGGAATAACATCATAGCTTTCACTCAGTCTCTTTACCCTTACATCTACCATATAAAAGCCTTCACCGAAGATCTCGTGGCTGAAAGAGAATTCACTAATAATCTCCCCCATCACTGTCACTCTGTTGTTTTCAATCACCTTATCTGTCATATTTCTATTCCCTCTCTTTATACATTCTGTATGAACACTTTCTCTCTGTTCAATACTATTTATACTCCTTTAAAGCGCAAAAGAAAACTCATTCCCATCGCAAAGTTTCGTCACAAAATCGACACTCTTCCTCACAAAAGGCTAGAAAGAAACTTGCACCGCGAAATAAATGGTGCTATACTATCATACGTTTGAGCTGAAATTAGATTTCATATATATCAGCACCTTGTTCTTACAAGCAAGCTTGACGCTCATAATTTCACTTAAATTACTTGGTTCTGATATATATCATATGAGGAGAATATTTTCTATGTTACAAAAAAGAAATGACATTCGAAACGTAGCAATCATCGCTCATGTAGACCATGGTAAAACCACCCTGGTTGATGAGCTTTTAAAGCAGAGTGGCGTCTTCCGTGCCAATCAGGATGTGGCTGAGCGCGTTATGGACTCCGGCGATATCGAAAGAGAACGTGGTATTACCATCCTTGCAAAGAATACCGCAGTTATGTATAAAGACACCAAAATTAACATCATCGACACTCCGGGTCATGCAGACTTCGGTGGTGAGGTTGAGCGAGTACTAAAGATGGTAAATGGTGTTATCCTTGTGGTAGATGCCTTTGAAGGCGCAATGCCTCAGACTAAATTTGTACTTCGTAAGGCATTGGAATTAAAGCTTCCTGTCATCGTATGTGTCAACAAGATTGACCGTCCGGAAGCAAGACCAAATGAGGTTGTGGATGAGGTCCTGGAATTATTCTTAGAACTGGATGCGGACGATGCACAGCTTGACTGTCCTTTTGTCTTTGCTTCTGCAAAGTCCGGTATCGCATCTATGGATGCAGATGAGCTGGGAAGCGACATGGTTCCTCTTTTTGAAACCATCTTAGACTATATCCCTGCTCCCGAGGGAGACCCTGAGGAAGGTACCCAGGTACTTATCTCTACCATCGACTACAATGAATACGTAGATCGAATCGGTGTGGGTAAGGTAGATAATGGTACCATCAGTGTGAATCAGGAGGTTGTGATTGTAAACCACCATGAACCTGACAAGCAGACTAAAGTTAAGGTCAGCAAATTATATGAATTTGACGGTTTAAATAAAGTAGAAGTGAAGGAAGCAGGTATCGGCTCCATCGTAGCAATTTCCGGTATTTCCGATATTCACATCGGTGATACCTTATGTGCTCCTGAAAATCCTACTCCCATTCCTTTCCAGAAGATTAGTGAGCCTACTATTGCGATGCACTTTATCGTAAACGACTCTCCTCTTGCCGGTAAGGAGGGTAAGTATGTGACCAGCCGCCACTTACGTGACCGCCTCTTCAAGGAGCTGAACACAGACGTATCTCTTCGCGTAGAAGAAACCGACTCCGCAGATTCCTTCAAGGTATCCGGACGTGGTGAGCTTCACTTATCCGTTCTTATCGAGAATATGCGCCGTGAAGGCTTTGAATTTGCTGTTAGTAAGGCAGAGGTTTTATATAAGAAAGATGAAAACGGTAAGCTCCTTGAGCCTATGGAGCTGGCTTATGTAGACGTGCCAAGTGAATTCTCCGGAGCAGTCATTGAGAAGCTTTCCACCAGAAAGGGCGAGCTTCGCAATATGGGTTCTCTCACCGGCGGTGACTACACCCGTCTTGAGTTCTCCATCCCTTCCAGAGGATTGATTGGCTATCGTGGCGAATTCATGACCGACACCAAGGGTAACGGTATCTTAAATACCATCTTCGATGGCTATGGTCCTTATAAGGGAGATATCGCTTATCGAAAGACCGGTTCCCTGATTGCCTTTGAAGCAGGTGAAGCAATCACCTACGGTCTTTTCAATGCACAGGAACGTGGTACTCTTTTCATTGGACCGGGCGAGAAAGTATACTCCGGTATGGTTGTAGGACAGAGCTCCCGTTTAGAAGATATTGAGATCAATGTTTGTAAGAAAAAGCAGCTTACCAACACCCGTTCCTCCAGTGCAGACGAGGCACTCCGCCTTACCCCGCCAAGAATCTTAAGTTTAGAGCAGGCACTGGAATTCATCGATACCGATGAGCTGTTAGAAGTAACGCCTACCTGTCTTAGAATCCGCAAAAAGATTTTAGACCCTACCATGCGTAAGAGAGCAAATATTAAGAAATAAAAAGTAAAAGTGAGGACACTTTCCTGATATCATATCAGAGCGTCCTCACTTTTCTATTCTTTTATCAATTCATATACTTTCTCAAGTGCACTTCCTGCACTTACTTCCTCGTCCGGCATAATAAGCTGTCCAGCCTTGCTCCGGTCAATACGATACCATTTCTTATATGATACACTCAGCTTGAGCCCTGAATTCGGCAACTGAAAGAACAAGCAGTCCCCATAACTGTCCGGCAGATTCCCGGAGGGCTTCCCAACTACGGTTCCCAAATCATTATCTGCTATCAGCATACAAAAATCCATTGCTGCGCTATACGTCCAAGTATCAGTGAGTACATAAAGCTCCCCGTCAAATACCTGTTCCTTCTTCTGATTCTCATAAGCAACATCATCATTTTTTAACAAGTACCAACCTAATCGAACTGCACTGTCCCAGCTCTGATACTCCTCTACATCCAAGTACCTCATAAATTCATTGGCTACCCATGAATTGCCACCGCCGTTTCCACGAAGGTCCACCACAACATTTTCAATCCCTTCTGCAAATACCTCTGCAAAGAAATCCTCCAATACTCCCAAATACTCATCATTGCATCTGCAGGCTGTCAATGTAAAAATACCCACATTGTTCGCTTTATCTATTTCATAATAGACCCATTTATTTTCGCCTTCACCAGGATCATACCCATTCGCCTCTTCAAGTGCCACGATTCCAAAGCTCTGCTCTACTTCTTTTCCTCCATCGTCAAAGCACATCACCACTCCATCCGAAGTGTCCACGCCACACAAACGCAGCGACGGCTCATATGTAATGACTCTCCCCCAGAAGATCGCCTCCGCATAGAAATCTGTCTCATAGGAAGAAACCTCCTTGTACGCTGCAAGAAGCTTTTCACAGGGAATTCCATCAATAGACAAGGGTTTTCCATATGTTTTAAACACAGTAAAATCATCTACATAAAGTCCACCATCCTCGCTTCTCCAATCAACATAAGTGTGTCCGTCATGAAGCACTGTAACTATTCTTGATGCCATTTTATATAACTCAAGCACTGAAATCTCTTCACCAATCGACGCCAATTCTTTTTCATACTGTGCTTCTACCAATGCATCCTTACCGGACCCGTCCAGCCAAGCCGGATGCCGCTCTCTAAGCCGCTCCATCAGATACTCTAAATCTTCTTTCGCCTCTTCGCCGCTCAACATCTCATCCAGATTCTCAGAACTGACAAATTCCTGAACCGTTCCCCTATAGGGATCCATGCATAACTTATAGTATCCATACAACACCAACATAAGGATTAACAATCCACCGAAACATAGTCCGGTTATCTTTAGAATCTTTTTCTTCATACTCTCCTCTCACATAAATCACCTTATATAATCAACCTGCTCTAATTTCATGGGCTCAGGATTTGAAAGTACCCATTGCACCACCAGCTCATTCAAACGATATAGCATCACTTCATCCGTGTTTATAGATACTCTCTGAATCAAACTACAGGCTTCCCCCACAAGCTCTGTATCCATTCCGTCCGCCATATGAAAATATTCTGTCAGCGCCTTCATCATTTTGCGATACTCATCATCCCAGTTCATTCCACCATTATCCAATATCTCATACAACACTTTACCTATAATACGAATCATTTCCCCTTGCACAGTATCCGCTGCTCCCCTGCCGGGAACCAGCATGTTCCAAAGTTCCTCATGCTGCTTCTGCCATGTTGTAGACTTTACCACAATCTTGGATTTCCCATCATACATCACTCTTCTCGGAACAGGTTCCACATCAAAAAGCTTGTACAATTCATCCAGAGCATCACTATACTCATCTACCAAATCCTTATTAAAGTCCCTTCTGTAAAACTCAAACCGTTCTCCGATTCTATGCACATATTCTTTTGTCTTATCAGATGGTTTCACTCCTTTTGCAAGTAGCATTTTTGAGATTTTCAAAGCTTCTACGATATAACCATTCTGACAATGCGCCAGCGCCGTATCTAACACCGACAAATTCTCCCAACCAACTTTTATGTCTGCTGCGGCACCACATTCCAAAAGATTCTTCACCGCCACTGCATCTGTTATCGATGCTGCGTGAGTTAGCGCATTCCCTCGATATCCGACTACCACACGGTCAATGTCTGCTCCATTATCCAGCAGACAACGCAGATTATCCATATCCCGAGCTTGTAGTGCTACCGCCGAATGTCCCCATCCGCAATCCGCATTGATGTCAATGCCATTGTCTACCAGAAATTGGATGTGTGCAGGAGTCAATCTCTGATAAGAAAGGGCATTACACGTTGTTTTACCCCTATTCGTTGCGGTTATCTCACATTTATCAAATACCGCTTTAAATGAATCTAAATCGCCACCATCGATAATACTTTGGAAATTGTCTACCAATGTTTTTCTTTTCTTTGCCATGGCTATATTCTATCTCCTTCTCCGTTCACCTACTCAAAATTATACTTTCGAATCTCACAATTCCTGATTCCAAACGCTGCATATTCCTCATTGGTCATATCATGGAAGTAGGACTCCACCACTCTGGAGATGCCATTATGTGCAACCAGAAGATAAATCTTATCCTGTTTTTTAATATCATCAATCACATTATAGATTCTCTGAGCCAGCTTAAGCATGGATTCACCACCTTCAAAGCTGGTGACAAAGTTCTGCTTGTCCGCCTGGAAGTCTGCGCCGTTTCTGGGGGTACCTTCCCACTTGCCGAAGTTCTGCTCGGTTAGGCGCACTTCCGCCCGGGCCGGAATCCCGGTGATTTCCGATACGATGAGCGCGGTGTCACGTGCGCGGCTTAAGGGTGAATACAAGATTTCATCAATCTGCAGTCCCTCTGCAAGAATCTTCTCTCCAAGCTCCGTCGCCTGTACTCTACCTTTATCGGTCAACGGCGAATCTGTTGCTCCACAAATTTTGTTTTCCACATTCCACACAGTCTGACCATGTCTTGTATAATAAAAATGCATATTGTCATCCTCTCTATTATGTTTATTTTGAAAAATCGATTTCATAGCGAGTTCCATGAGAAAATAGTATTCCATCAGTTAATTCAATACACAGAATACAGGTATTCTCATCCTCAAAATTATTATGCCCATTGTCAATCCATTCCGCAAATACCTCTCTCATCTTTTTAGCAATCGAAACATTTTCGGACTTTCCAAAATATCCCAAATTAACACCCTTGCCATGTGCAGTGAACCAGTCCCCCGCAATTGCCACCACAGGATTCTCTTTGATTTGCTTCATTTTATTGGATTTTCCATAGGTGAGTACATAAAATGCCCCATCTTCATAATACCAAAATCACCGGTTTTCTCCAGCAAATCATAAAGCCCGTCCTGAGATAACACGCCACGCTTTAAATCTGCCGGCAGTTCTCCCCGCTCATCGGCTTCATAATCCTTAAGCCACTGTCCGCTTTCCTGATACGCAACTAGTGCTTGAAGCTTTTTCTGCATTTCTTCATCCTCATAAAGCTTCTCGGGACAATGCCTCATTGCATCCCCAATATCATCAAAATACCGTTCCATCTGCTGTATTCTTGCTATCACTGTCTGCATTCCCTTCTCCCATACACCTATCTCTTCCGATACTTTGCTTCTATCACTACCACATAAACCACCATTGCCCCAATGCTGATTAACATGGTTCCCAGAATCGAAAAAATACCGCCGGCGGAATTCTGACCTCCAAGTAGCGGAATTCCCAGCAATGCCAGAAGAATACCATATACACACCACAGCTTACCCAGTGCCCGATTGTACGCTTTCACATCCTTCATCTCCGCCACTTCAGCATTGGCCCAGAAACCGAATGGTTTCGCACTCTTTGCAAAATAAGTTACGATTCCCCATACCACAAAAAACACGCTTAAAATAGTCCACAAAATAAACGCTAACATACCTACTCCTTTCAATCTATTCCATCACTCTAAACCAAATCAAGCCACTTACTATGGGGAGATGGCTCCACACCAGCTTCTTCACACTGCTTCTCATAAATCTCATCATATTTTCCACAAAAATACCACTCTAATAACGTCCGAAAATCCGGTGCCACCGGGCTTCCCACCAGAACACCATTTTCCATATAACAGGTATTCCACTCAAATTCCTCATGGTCAAACCAGCGAATATTCCATGTATTTTCATCATTGATATCAACCTGATCATCCGGCTTTGATAGATCAATGCACATTGGTCCTGCTCCTGCCATCCAGTCTCCGATTACCAGAAAATTCCGGGCATCCTCCAGTGTAATCCCATAAAATCCTTCCTCAATTCCTTCCCGGAATCCTTCCATTCTTTCAAACAAATCCTTAAGCGGCTGATTCTTAGGAACCGACAAAATATCCAACCAAAGCACATCACATTCATATTCCTCATCCTGTATTGTCTCAGCATCAATATCCTCCGGTACTGCTGCCATAATATAGCGGAACTCAAAACAGGCTGTGGATAAGTAAGCTTTCAAAATTTCCGGTAACTTAACCTGAAAACGATTCTCAAATGCCTCTATATCTTCATCCGTCACTGTAGATGGTGAAAATTTTTCTGCACTCGCCACCCCTCGTTCAATCAGTTTTGCTTCTGCATCACTTACAAATTTTTTCCACATAAAAAACAGTTCTCCCTTCTCTTCGTAAAATTCAAAGCTTTCGCTAGCTTCATACACTCTTTACTTTACAGTAATCTTAGAACAATTCTTTCACTTTTATATCTAATTGTTTTACTAATTGTTCTTCGTTTATCCGGCAAATCACACACCTCGTTTTTCCTTGTTGCCATATTCTAGGAAATATCTGCCCACTAAAATTATCTTGTTCCTCTCCAACAGTAACTTCAAGATTTCTGTTCCCTACTAATTGGAAGTTGTCTATTTGTTAAAATCACCGATTTTACCGAGTAAATTGCCGATACTATGATACATACCAGAATAAATTACAGGGTCAAGCTTCATAAGATTCACATCAAAAGTATCTACACATTCCAATTGTTCATCTATTTGGATGTTCTTTATTTTGCAAAAGAAAGTAGTAGACTCTCCTGTTTCAATGGAATTAACAACTTCACATTCATACACCCATCTACTCGCATCCAAAACAGGTACATCTACAACTTCTCCTCTACCAACGGAGTATGAAATTTCATCCTTCTTTCCATCTTTTGCGTGATGTGTACCAAAATAATCCATAAGTTCAAGCATATCCGTGCTGACGAGATTAACACTTAGAACTCCAGTCCTGATTACATTTTGCTTGGTTCTCTTAGTACCAAACATACTAATAGTTAGCAAATAATCATTTCCTTTTTCGTTTGTAACACTGACCCATGTAATTGGGGCAAAATTATATGTTCCATCATCATTATTTGTACCAATAATAAAAGCAGGTTGCACACACAATGAAAAATGAGTTCCTACCGATTTTCGTTTTATTGTCTTCATTTGTTTCATCTCACCAATTCATTTTTTTCTTGCCCATACAATTGAACTGCGTTCAATTGTCATCCCTCGCTCTAAAGAGCTCGGTCAATTGGGATTTGTCGAACTGAATATTTATTGTAGTATTCCTCTCTTTCGGATTTTGTGAAAGCATTGCCCCAATAATGATATTATAACTCATAGAGTGTTTTAAATATGACTTCATTTTTGGGGTTGGTTATTGCTATTTTGACATTACCACCCCAATATCTAAACCTTTCTTGACATATCCCGCAGGCAGTCAGAATTTTGAAATCGTCATTTTCGCTATCTCTCGAAACACA
>JAFUKH010000038.1 GCA_017467845.1 Lachnospiraceae bacterium
AAGAGCTGTGTCTGTTGTGTATGCAGGCACAGTAGTCTTTACAACCTTGTTACCTACACCAAGGGCAGTTACTGTATATGCAGTTCCCTGCTCAAGCTCAATAGAATATGTACCTGCTGATGCATCAATGGTTGCCTCCGGCACAACATACTCCGATGTAGTTGTCGGTGCAAAGTTAAGTGCACTCAGGGATGCCAGCTCTGCATCTGTAAGGCCGGTAAGAGAACCTGATAATACATAGGAGTTTGGAGGGGTTACGGATTTTGCCTTCAGGTAATGTAACCAACCACCACCGGAAACTACTACACTCAGGGTCACAGCTTCTTCTGATGTATATTCTAATGTTACTGTCTCGCTATCTGTAGAAAGACCACCTATAGCAACCAACTCACTTAATTCATCTTCTCCTAAATAAAGAGCTACCGATGCACTTCCCCACTGACAGGGACCTAAGGTGATAATGGTTCTTCCTGCAGGTGCGTTGATATGAAGGATAGTTCCGTCACCCACTGTTGCGCCATGCTGACTATCTTTATAACTGAATGAACCATCAATACTTAAGATTCCATCTGAATGGGTATATGTGGTTGAAGCATCCTTACCCAATCCAGCAAATGTGGAAACACGGAAATCGTAAGATACTTCGTCACCATCGAGGGTTAAGTAGTTTTTCTCGATTGGGGTATTGCCATCGGAAACTGTAGATGCTTCCACTTTCATAGATACAAGATATATATTCGCTGTTACTGCTACGGTTACCTTTCCAGCCTCTCCTGTATATTCATATGTCGCTGTTTTATCATTAACCGTTCCTGCTTCTCCATTAAATGTTAAGCTTTTTGCTCCAGTATTATCATACGCTACCACCGTTATGGTACTATTTCCCGATACAGGCACTTTGATTATTGTTCCTGCATTTACCTGCGACTCTGCATCACGTCCATAAAATTTTGCTCCACTCGCTGTCGCATCAATTTCCAGTCCAAGAATGGTTGCACTTGTGTTCTGAATTGTTCCTTCAAATCCTCCGGATATAGTAAAATCCCAGCTTGTCGGTGTTTCACCACTCTCCGACGTCGCCATCACGCCGGCATTACCGTCAGTGATCGTCTCTGAGCCGCTTTCCGCCTGGACCTGCATAACGCCACCCAGCATGTCCGTTGAAATCATGCTAAGCATCATGCAGAATGCCATAAAGAATGCTATTGCTCTGCTTCTCATTACCTTTCTCATATTTTTCCTCCTTAAATCCTCTTTTTGTAAGCGCTTACATTTGCATATAGTACAAATTTACCACCATTTTCACTGCAAAGCAAAGGTTTCTTTACCGACCTTTCCATTTTCTCCCTTTTCACCAATTTCCGTATATATTTTTTGTCAGAAATCGTTATTCCCAATTCGTAAATACATTTTAAAGAATGCAACGGGCGTATATAAAAAAGTACGCTCTCGCGTCCCGCTTATCAGTGTTTTGCGGGGCGTGGAGCACACATTTTCTGATATACCGCCATTTCAGCTTGAAAAACTCCCCTTTTTCGGATATTTCCTTGTATTTTCGGATAAAACAGGGCGTAAATCATACATAATTTCATATACGCCCAACCGCGGCTGTAACCATCATCTCCATACCACCGTCACCTCCCCACCACTACCACCATAATAAAGGACGCTCAAGATTTCTCTCAAGCGTCCAAAAAGCGCTACAGCGCATCCTTATTTATGAATTCCGGTGAGGTCTTGGAGTACACGAACTTCTGGGCGTGGTACAAGCTGAAATATCCGGAAAATACATTGCAAAATGCAATCACCAGCGCAAATGGTATCAGATTTGCACTGCCGAATATCTCCACCGCCATAATCAGACTGGTAATCGGCGAATTCACCACGCAGCAGAATAATCCCACCATTCCTAGTGCCGCCCCCAGATGTGGATCTATGCACAAAAAGCCGCTGACCGTGTAACCCAGCGTCGCACCGATGAAAAAGGTAGGAACAATCTCTCCGCCCTTAAAGCCACAGCCGATGGTTATGGCAGTAAACACCGCCTTCAATATGAAGTCATAGGGGCTTACCTCTCCATAAATGGCCTGATCTACAACATTCATACCGGCCCCCAGATAATCTTTTCCAAAGACCAGCACCAGTCCAATCAGCAGCACCGCCCCCACCAGCACACGCACATACTGATTTTCAAAATATTTATGAAAGAGATTGTTGGAGTGATGCATCATCAAGATAAAACCAATAGACACCAGTGCAATACAAAGAGACAGTCCCAACAAATATACAAAGTTGTGAGCATCCATCGTCATAACCTCGCTTACTTCATACACCACATTATGACACCCCAGTATCTGTGCGGCAAAAAAGGCTACCAATGCGCTACATAAGCAGGGCACAAAAGCCGCATAATAAAAGGTTCCTACGCTGACTACTTCCATAGAAAAGATAGTAGCCGTAAGCGGCGTCCCGAACAATGCCGCAAATACCGCACTCATACCACACATTACCAAAATAGACATCTGCTTTTTATCAACCCTTGCAACACGTCCAAGTGCAGTTGCAATAGAACCTCCTATCTGAAGTGCAGCCCCTTCTCTACCACTGGAACCTCCTACAAAATGAGTAATCACTGTTGCAAGGAAAATCGCCGGTGCCAGCTTTACCGGCACTCTGTCCTGCTGCCTGACAGACTGTAACACCGTATTGGTTCCCGGTTCATAATGCAAGCAGGCAATCTTATATAGAAAAACAATCAAGATACCACCAAGCGGCATTAGATAAATAATATAACCATGCCGCTCCCGAAGCTCTGTTACATAATCAACTGAGTGATGGAAGGCGGCTCCTACCATACCACAAATACTTCCCAGCACAAGCGCAATCACTATCCATGTCAGCCCAAACTTCAAATTGTCTCTAAAATCCCTGATTAAGTCCTTCTGTGTAGACATTCATTCACCTCTGCACTATATTCTTCTTATAAAAACAAATCTCTATACCAATAATTTATTGTATAGAAGCAGATTTTACAACAAGAAAGTTAAGATTCGGTAAAGAAAAAAAAGGAGATTCCTGTTTGGAATCTCCTGCAATCTTAATTTTCCTTTTCTATTTGGGTAATGCGTGCCTTTGCTACTCGCATACCATCCATCTCAAGAACCTCTACATGATAACCTTCGTAATCAAAGCAATCATCAACCTCCGGAACTTTTCCCAACTGATTCATAATCCATCCGTTCACCACGACTACGTGTCCATCCTCTTCCGCTAATTCAATATCCATGGACTCAAATAACTTTTCCAGATTAGCATTGCCGGATACAATATATTCACTCTCCGACTTTCTCTCGATTTCCTGGCTTACTTCATCATGCTCATCCCAGATCTCACCTACCAGCTCTTCCAGAATATCTTCTAACGTGATAATACCTACTGTTCCGCCGAACTCATCCACTACCACTGCAATATGAAGCTTCTTCTGCTGCAACTCCTTCAGCAGAGCTCCGATTTTCTTTGTCTTAGGCACAAATACTACCGGACGGACAATTTCCGAAATCGGTTTGTCCGTATGATACGCATAATTGTGGAAATCTTTCTGATAGATGATACCCACAATATGGTCAATATTCTCTTCAAAAAGAGGTAATCTGGAGAACGCTGTCTCTGCAAAAACCTCAGCAATCTCGTCCTTGGTGGCCTCTGTGGAAACCGCAGTAATATCAACACGGGGAGTCAAAATATCCACAGCCTGCTGCTCGGTAAACTCCAGCGCACTTCGAATGAGTACACTTTCCTGCTCATCAATTCCGCCATCATGCTCTGCCTCTTCCACGATGGACAGCAGCTCTTCTTCTGTAATACCACTATCATCAGAAGATTTAAAAATCTTGGATAATAACTTCTTCCACTGTTTAAAAAAGAAATTGAATGGAGTCAGTAGAATCATCATCACCCGCAAAATAGGTGCAGAAAACATTGCAAAGCTCTCCGGGGATTCCTTGGCAATACTCTTCGGGGAAACCTCACCAAAAATGAGTACCACCACCGTAGTAACGATAGTTGCCACACTGGCACCGGTATCTTCACCCAAAAGATTTACGAATAAAATGGTGATTAAAGAGGTCCCCAGAATATTCACAATATTATTACCAATCAATATGGTAGATAACAGGCTATCGTAACTCTCTGATAATTTTAACACTAAATCGGCTCTCTTATTCCCTTTCTCCGCCATATTCTTCATTCGAATTCGATTCAGTGTGGAAAATGCTGTTTCCGTTGCAGAAAAATAAGCCGACATCACAATACATAAAACAACTATAATGATTGAAATCGTGTCACTTCCCATTCTTAACTTACCTCATTTATCTTTTCCTGTATTCTCTCTTTTACAATTGCCGCAATCTGGTGCGTCTTCATATCCTTATACTCATCGTAAAGGATGGGTTCTAAAAAGTGAACCTGTGTGGTAACCGTTCCAAAGCAGTTACTGTTCCATGCCTTATAAGAATCAATCAACACCACCGGCACAACAGGTGTTTTTGATTTTGTGGATACCTTAAAGCATCCTGCCTTATAATCCCACAAAGCATTTTTCTTGTTCTGATCGTATTCTCCCTCCGGAAATATAATATAGCGTCTGCCCTGCTTTACTTCCTCCGCAACCTCACTGATAATCCCGAAGGACTGTCTCACATCCTCTTTATCCAGCCGTTTGCCATTAATCAGGTCTATTACTTGATTAATAAACAGGTCGTAGGATTTTGCCTTATCCATTATTACTGTACAAGGCTTTTCATGTACAGTGACAATACTGTAGGCATCATATTTTCCCTGATGATTGGGATACATTACGTATCCACCCTCTTTAGGCAAATTCTCTAAGCCATATACCTCCGTGCGGGTACGCGTTGTTTTCTTCATCACCTCTACAACGCTTCTCAGATATTCATATGCGTTCTCTTCCGTTTCCTTTTTATCTGTAGCCATCCTACGCATCTTCCAGATTACTCTTGCAAACCAGAATAGCTTCCTTAAAATTAAATAATAGTATCTTCCCATGTATCTTTACCCAAACTATACTTGAAATTCCTTCAAAAATCTCTCCCCTAAAAACCCATAAAGGGTATTATACATGAATATGCCGCCTAATACAAATTAAATAAGTGTAAACTCTGTATCTCTACTCAAAACCACAAAAGTCTCCTCTTATCCTTAAAAGAAGAGGCCTATTGCCTAAAATCCTATCTTTAACGACATTCCCTGCACCATTACGCCCTGGCTTCTGGAAATCGGTAGCTTCTGCTCTGCGGAGAATCCGATGGTCTCTCCATCTCTCAATGTCACATCATATTCCAGCACATAATTGGCAATATCGGATAAAAACTCTGCAAGGTCGTTGGGATTTGCCTGGCTGTCAATGACTTCAATCTCATCCTTGCCAAATGCAGCCAAACCGCTGGTATAACCTGAAAAGCCCTTATCTGTTTTATAAAGACCAAACCATACCAAATTAAATAAAGGGAACATTCCCTGTTTCATCATTTCCACAAACTCAAGATAGAACTCCGGTTGGAACACAATCTCGCTTCCATAAATTCCAAGTACATCCGCAGACTTACAGCAGGAAGCAACGGTTTTTACTAAAAGTTCTCCGGCCACCTTAGGGTCTTTTCCTCCACCAAGTACCGCAACCATCAAATGAGCCTTATGAGACTTTGTCACTTCCACTGCATCCTTCCAGCGGATATTTCTCTGGGCATATGCTTCTGCCTCCCCACCCGGAACCGGTGTATCAATTAATGATACAGTAATCATATATCCCTGATACTTCATCACAAAAATATCCGGATACTCATCCTCCGCCATCTCTGCAGAATCGTCCTCATCGCTGATTTTCCAATCCTCTGCCAAGGCTTTAATCAGTAAATTCTTATCCCACTTCGCTTCCTTTAACAACACAAAATTTATAAAGCTTCCCGGATTCTCCTTGTTCTTCTCTGCGTCTTCTGCCCTTTTTATCCAATAGGAACGCACTGTCTCCACAAGCTTTATAGCATCCTCCTGCGCCATAGCTTCCCTATACTCCTGCATTTCACTAAACATATGACCGCAAAGTTCCAAGGAATCGCCTTCGAAACCGCCGGATACTCCGATCAGCCATTTCCCCAAAAGACCTTTCTTATATTTAAAAATGTAATAGATCATGTCATGCAATTCAAATGTGCCTGCACATTCTATTTTCGATGGCACTTTCCCCAATTCTCTTGGGTCCTTAAGCCAATCAATTAAAGCCTCTCTTGCTACCTTCATCTGCTGTTCGTTCATTGTATTTTCCTCGCTTCTTAATTTGTTTCCCTCTAATTTTATCACAATATAATGTAAATTTTTTTTAATATATAAAAAGTCACTCCTTACCAAAAAGGAGTGACTGATTCATAAACTATTTATCCAGACTCTTCATCGTTGGGACTGCGTACATACGTTCGACCTCTTTCCCCCATATTGCCCTACCAAACACTATGAGTGAAATCTGGAGAATCCCCATAATCCCTCGCCATGCTCCCAATCGGACCTGTCATTGCGGTCCTTTTGTTGTAAGTCCCATGAAAAGTTGTCAAATAAGATTTGAAAAATAAGACATAATCACCTGAGTCCTTCTTAAAAGATGTTATCTAGTTTTGCTGCTAAGTTCTCAAATGATTCCTGTTTCTTGCGGTCAGTCGCCTCCGCATATATATCCATGGTCGTTTCGACATTTCGATGACCCATGACTGACTGAATTACTTTCAAATTAGATTCCGCTTCGCAAAGTCTTGTCGCAAAAGTATGTCTTAAGATGTGGCACGAAAAGCTTGGTAATACGAGTGGTTCTCTCCGCTCCTTCTTCGCCTGCAAAATCTCTGCTGAATTATAGCTTCCAACAATGCGCTTGATTGCCTGATTAATAGTGTGCGGTCTGGGAACCTCACCGAACCGGTTCTTAAAAACGAAACCATACATTCCGTCTATAATCTGCTCGTTATATCCGGTGTCTTCCTGTTCTTCACGAAGAATCTCAAAGGCATCCTTCACTACGTCAAGCATCGGAATGGTCCGGATACCGGCCTCTGTCTTTGGCAATGAAATTCGCATCTCGCTAGACCCGGTTTCTAAGGTCGGACGATAGGTAAGACTGTGATTGACAGTTATTATCCTGTTCTCAAAGTCCAAATCCTCCCATCGAAGTGCCAGGCATTCACCTATTCTTGTGCCGGTTCCCAAAAGAACCGTAAACAACGGCCACCAGTGATAATATATCGGATGCTCAGCAATATACTCCATAAACGCTCTTTGCTCGTCCACGGTAAGTGCATGCCTGATACCTTTATTCTTTCCAGCCTTCTTCGATATTTCCCGGATAACTCCATCACTTGGATTCTTCCTTATAATATCATCACGGACTGCCAACTGAAAGGTTGGATGCAACAAAGTGTGAATACTGTCTAAGGTTCGAACTGCTAAGCCCCTCTCATTGATAAGATAATAATAAAACTGCAGAACATCGGAATACTTGATGTCTATCAGCTTCTTCCTACCAAAGGTATCTCTGATGAAATGGTCGTAGGTATAGAGATAATTTCTCTTTGTCGTGTCTCTTAAATCATATTTAGTTGAAATGTACCTATCGAAGGTATCATTAACGGTCGCATGTCCTGCAGCATACAGGTCCAAACCATCAAGCTGATCCTTCATAAGACGTTTTTCCTTCTCTCGAAGCGTCACTAAATCCGGAGCATAAACAAACTTTCTGCGTCCCAACGGGTCTGTGTATGTGTAACAGTATCTTCCATCCTTACGCTGAACCTCTCCTTTACGAAGTGCTCTGCCCCTTGAATCTTTCCTCGCTATTGCCATAATTTCCTCCTTACTATATAAGAAGGGACTCGACACTCATACGAGGCACATCCATCTATTATTATGCCTCAAAATGCTCGATTTTTCAAGTCATTTCTGTGCTCAAGTCCCATAAATTACAATATTCCCAATTATTTACATTTCCTTAAATGTTTCGATAAATTCCTTCATTATGGAATACTTTATCAGAACCATTCTGTCCAGCTTGTAGTAGGCACCGCATTCCTTTGCAAGCTCTATCAATTTATTCTCGCCTATACTGAATACAATCATTGCCTCTGACAATCTTAAATATTCCGGTGTTACATTTCCTCTCGGTCTTTTCGCTGACATCTCTTTATCCTCCTCATGCTTATCTGTGCTTGTATTTGCAAACTAAAAATTCACTCGCATTACGCTTAATCAGTTTTCTGGTCTCCTTAAGTCTCCAGCGTATTGTTTCATACGCCAGCCCTTCATCATCTGCTATGGCAGCCACGCTCCGGCGCTTACTGATATAATCCGAAAACATGGCTCCTTCTTTATCCTCCAAAAACAGGAATTGATTGGTCAAAATCTGATAATCCTCACGCATGTTTACCAGCGTTTTAATCTCCACTGCATGCTTCTCATAATCATCAGCTCCCTTGAGGGCAGTTTCCACATCGCCTGCTCTTATTGCTTCCTGAATGGATACATTTTCAATCGCCTGTCTCTCCGTAGGATTGCTAAGCCTGGAGGTTTGAACTCTGACTCCCAGGTCCTCACCCTTCCTGCTTCTGTTATACTCCCGTTCGTTCCGGATGATGATACTGAGACACTGTTCATATCCGTCTACCATCTGCATAAATCGTGGATAGTTTTTCAGGATAATCTCCAGCCTGCCATTCACATCTGCATCTGCGTATTTTTTTATAAATTCTTCTCTAGATCCCATCGTATCCTCCAATGATTCTATCTGACAGTTCCTAGAGCCAACCGGTTTGCTCTTGCTTACAAAACATATTATACGGGAGAATATGGGGGATTACCTTATCCAAACACTTAAGTTTTGTATGAAGAACATAAGTCTCACTTAAGCTTCTATTAACTAAAAATGAAAAAACTTAATTTGAGCTAATAAAAACGATATCATATAGCAAATATTGGGATGTCCATAAGAATTCGTTAGGACAAAGAAAATGATACAATCATAACGATTGTACCATTAGGGGTGTTCAAATGAACACCCTCCTCAATCCGCCTGTTAAATTAATGCCTTTATTCATTGTAATAAGTAAAACGAAACCTCCTCCTACACTAAATATGAATAATTAGGTTTGGTATTATTATTCAGAAACCTATTTACCAGTATTACAAAGGAGGACATTTTATATGAAAGACGAAATAATTGATATTGTAAAATCAGAGATGTTGAACTATCTTAACACGCAACAAATGAGTAGACTGAACAAAGTATTAGAACACGCACTGTTAGATGTGACTCTCTCCATCGAAGAAAACAAACCTGCGCCATCAATTTATTCAAATGAGGAATTACTATCTAATTTCTTAGATGCCAAGAATCTTGAGGGCTGTAGTCCAAAAACAATAAAATACTATCGTGGTGCCATTAATAAACTGCTTTCTACTATCAATAAATCAGCGGCAACTATTACAACGGATGATTTACGAAAATACCTATCTGACTATCAAAAAATCAACAATTGTAGCAAATCCAACTTAGATAACATCCGTCGAATTCTCTCCAGCTTCTTTATGTGGTTAGAAAACGAAAATTATATTCTTAAAAGTCCTGTTCGTCGCATACATAAAATTCGTACCACAAAACCTGTCAAAGAAACAATCGCAGATGAATCTATGGAGATTATGCGCGATAATGCTGCTCATCCTAGGGATTTAGCCATCATTGATATGTTGGCATCTACTGGTATGAGAGTCGGGGAACTTCGCAAGCAGGCAGATATTGCCAGAGAACTTGGTATTCCTCTAGGCACTGTCAAATGGCACTTGTTTGAAGCTAAAAAAGAATTGAAACGAGGTATGGATACGATGAGAAAAGCAAGCGAACTCAAGTTTAACCCTATTAAATTCCACTCCTATGGCATCAACGGTTCTGTAGGCAAAAAATCTCCCGACGAGTTCTTCCGTTCCACACTGGCTCAGAATATCTGCTACTGTGTGCGTAATACGGCAAAGACCATTAACGAGATCGCCGATGACCTTGGTGTTTCCCCTGTGTATGTGGAAACAGAAGTTGAATTCCTTGAGGAATACGGCTTCCTGCAGGCACAAAAGGATAAGTACATTGCGGGCTTCATCATCAGCGAGCCGACCGCAGAACTGCTTACCATGCAGAACGATATGTACAAGCGTACTGCTGAGCTGTTTGCGAACGATCTGTATGATGAGCTGACCTCTTCCGGCATCCTTGACGATCCGGACATCTTATGTGGTCAAACTGACGCTCCCATCTCCTTGACTGAGTCACCTAAAGCGGACCGTAATTTCATCCTGTGGACGCTGATTCCTTATATAGCAGCTTGGTCCGGCGAGAAACTGATGGATGAGAGCATTTCTTTTGAAGAGGTTGCCACAATCCGTCCGGATGGTGCTCATAATATCTATCATGCGTCTGTAGTGCCGGATGAAATGGTTCTTCCTGAAGACTACGTTTATATGAGAAACTGGTGCGGCCCTATGTGGAATGGCAACGGTGAGCGTATTCTTTGGCAGATCGACAGTGAGTGGTCAGAACGTGGAGATGGTTATAGACTCAAGTATTCCGAAGAATCCAAACGTATTCTCTCACTCTATGAAAGAGAGTTTGAGGACCGTCTTTCAAAGGATGAATATGCATGGCTTGCAGAGCGTGGTTGTGTAAAAACCAACGGAGATTACGACGGACACTTCAAGTCTGCATGGCAGATTGTTGTGCTGGCAAACAAAGATATTCAAAATAAACTCCTTGCCATCGGCGAGCGAATCAAGGCAAAGTATCAGACTGACTTTGATGCGCTGAAGGCGCCTTATGCCGAGGCCGTACTGGAATCGGTTCCTGCACACCTTAGAAAGGTAAAGGAGTATGAACTGCAGTTTGTATTCCACGCAGACGGATGGTTCCTGGTACACTGTATCACAACGCTCCTGAAGAATGGCAAACTGAAGGAGCCTACCGAAGGCCAGAGAAAATCCCTGACCACACTGATTGCCAATGTATAAGCAAATGGGCCGCCTGTGATTTGCGGGCGGCCTAAAAAATTTTATTCAAATCCGAACCAAGAACGAATTATTACGACTATATGGGTGAACGTTCAAAAGCATTCCGGAAAGCAGGGCGAAATATGACAAACGATGAAATTATTCAATATTATGATTATCTGATGCGACTTGCGGCATCAAAATGCAATTCGCAACTTGATGCTGAAGACC
>JAFUKH010000039.1 GCA_017467845.1 Lachnospiraceae bacterium
AGTGTTCCATAAAGTAAAATGCAAAAATGATAAAGAAAATACTGAAAACAATAAGTATCCCAACTGCAATATTCAATCCGGAATGCTTATTCTTCTTTTTACCTGTCTCCATCGGAGTCTTGTTCTCAAATGCATTTTCAAGTACCTGTTCCAGGCTTTCCTCAATGGTAATCTCCACCTCAGGCTCAAAATCAGGTACAATATGAATATCCTCTCCACACTGCTCGCAGTAAAGTTTGCCTTCCGGTAGCTCCATCCCACAATTAGGACATTTCATCTAAGACTCCTCTAAACTATTTCTGAAGCTGAATACTTTCCACACAATTCTTCATAAGCATTGCAATAGTCATAGGACCCACACCACCGGGTACCGGAGTGATTGCACTACACTTAGGAGCAACCTGGTCATAATCCACATCACCGCAAAGCTTGTTGCCTTCTCCTCTGTGGATACCTACATCGATAACTACCGCACCTTCCTTCACATAATCTGCGGTAATCATCTTAGGACGTCCGATTGCAACTACAAGAATGTCTGCTCTGGAGCAAACCTCCTTCAAATCCTTGGTCTTACTATGTGTAATGGTTACTGTACCGTTTTCTCTGAGCAAAAGTAATGCCATGGGCTTACCAACAATATTGCTTCGACCGATCACAACACACTCTTTTCCTGCAATTTCTACATCACTGCGCTTTAACAGTTCAATAATTCCTGCAGGAGTACAGGACACAAAGCCTTCCTTACCGATGCAAAGTGCACCTACATTCATAGGATGGAAGCCGTCTACATCCTTAAGGGGAGAAATGGTATTTAATACCTTCTCCTCATCAATATGCTTAGGAAGAGGAAGCTGTACAAGAATACCATTAACATCAGCTCTCTCATTTAAGTTTTCAATTAAGGCAAGAAGCTCAGCCTCGGCGGTCTCCTCAGGAAGCTCATACGCAAGAGAACGAATGCCGATATATTCACAAGCCTTCTTCTTGTTGCCTACATACACACTTGATGCAGGGTCATTTCCAACCTGAATTACCGCTAAAGTAATCTCCACGCCCTCTGCCTTGTAAGCCGCTACCTTCTCCCTTAATTCATCCTTGATTTCTGCGCTGATGCGCTTTCCGTCAATAATTTTCATACTCCTCATTCTCCCTTTTAGAATAATCCGGTGATTACACCATCATCATTAACATCAATACCATACGCAGCAGGTGTTTTAGAAAGTCCCGGCATGGTCATAATTGCACCGGTAAGAACTACCACAAAGCCTGCACCCGCAGATACATATACTTCACGGATGTTCATATCAAAGCCTTCCGGTCTGCCAAGCAAAGTAGGATCATCAGACAATGAATACTGATTCTTTGCCATACAAATCGGCAATTTACCGTAGCCAAGTTCCTCTAACTTTGCAATCTGCTTAGCTGCAGAAGGTGCAATATTCACACTTCCTGCACCATAGATTTCCTTTGCAATAGTCTGAATCTTCTCTTTGATCGATAAATCCAAATCATACAATGGTTTAAAGTGGCTTTCCTTGGTTTCTAAGGTCTGAAGCACCTTTTCTGCAAGGGCGATACCGCCTTCGCCACCCTTTCCCCATACTTCGGATAATGCAAACTCACAATCTCTCTCTTCACAGAACGCACGTACAAAGGCAACCTCTTCCTCTGAATCAGTTACAAAAGAGTTCAGGGTAACTACTACAGGAACACCATATTTCTGCACGTTTTCAATATGCTTTTCTAAGTTTACAATACCCTTCCTAAGAGCCTCTAAATTCGGTGTATTTAAATCAGCCTTTGCTACACCGCCGTTATATTTCAGTGCACGGATTGTTGCCACAAGAACGACTGCATCAGGCTTTAAACCGGCCATACGACACTTAATATCAAAGAATTTCTCCGCACCAAGGTCAGCACCAAAACCGGCCTCAGTAATACAGTAATCTGCCATCCTAAGGGCTGCCTTTGTTGCAATAACAGAGTTACAACCATGAGCAATATTCGCAAAAGGACCACCATGTACCAGTGCAGGGGTATTCTCTAAGGTTTGAATCAGGTTGGGCTTAATGGCGTCCTTCAAAAGAGCAGCCATAGCGCCAACTGCTTTTAGCTGACCTGCCGTTACCGGCTGTCCCGCATAATTGTACGCAACCACCATTCTGGACAATCTATCCTTTAAATCTGCCATATCCGTTGCCAGACAAAGTACTGCCATGATCTCAGATGCTACGGTGATAACAAAATGATCCTCGCGAACCACACCGTCAGTCTTATTACCAAGACCTACAACGATATTACGAAGTACGCGGTCATTCATATCCAGACATCTCTTCCATACAACGCTTCTGGTATCAATTTCCAACTCATTGCCCTGCTGAATATGGTTATCAAGAAGTGCAGCAAGTAAATTGTTAGCACTGGTAATTGCATGGAAATCTCCGGTAAAATGAAGATTTAAATCCTCCATAGGAACAACCTGGGCATAACCGCCTCCTGCGGCACCTCCCTTTACACCAAAGCATGGTCCTAAGGATGGCTCGCGCAGAGCGATAATTGCATTCTTTCCAAGCTTTCCGAAGGCCTGTCCAAGTCCCACACTGGTAGTAGTCTTACCTTCTCCCGCCGGTGTAGGATTAATTGCGGTAACAAGGATTAACTTTCCTTCCGGTCTGTCCTTAATTTTCTCTAAGAAATCACCGGAAATCTTCGCTTTATATTTTCCGTATAACTCTAAATCATCCGCAGAAATTCCTGCGCGCTCAGCAACTGCTGTAATGGGTTCCATAATCGCTTCCTGTGCAATCTGAATATCTGTTTTCATAATCAATCTCCTGTTTTATTTAAAGTATTTCATCGACCAGCTGTTCAAACTGTTCACTGCTCATCAAAATCTTACGTGGCTTTGTTCCCTCTTCTTCACCTACTATACCGTACTCACAGAGCTGATCCATAATTCTGGCTGCTCTGTTAAAGCCGATTTTAAACATACGCTGCAGCATACCGATAGAGGCCTTATCCTTCTCAATGATGAATCTTGCAGCCTGCTCAAAGAGCTCATCCCTGTCGGATGCGCCTCCACCTCCCGACGCAGAGGAGCTACCTACAAGACTCTTCATCTTTTCCTCGATCTCTTCCGAATATACATTGCCGATAGCCTGATTCTTAAGGAAATCTACAACATCAGCGACCTCCTTCTCGGATACAAAAGCACCCTGTACACGTATCGGCTTGGAAAGTCCCTGAGGGAAGAATAACATATCACCCTTTCCAAGAAGCTTCTCCGCACCATTCATATCCAAGATGGTTCTGGAGTCCACACCACTGGATACCGCAAACGCAATACGGCTGGGCATATTGGCCTTAATCAGACCGGTGATAACATCTACGGAAGGCCTCTGGGTTGCAATCACCAGATGAATACCTGCCGCACGGGCAAGCTGAGCAAGACGACAGATGGCTTCCTCCACTTCGTGTCCAGCAATCATCATAAGATCTGCAAGCTCGTCCACAATAAATACAATCTGCGGCATGTTATTCGGAACATTCTCTTCTCCACGCTCCCGCATGGTCTCCAACTTCTGATCGTATCCCTTGATATCCTTTACATTGCAGTCTGCAAACTTGGCATAACGGTCCATCATCTCTGAAACCGCCCAGTTCAGTGCCCCGGATGCCTTCTTCGGGTCAGTAACAACGGGAATCAAAAGGTGTGGAATACCATTATACATACTCAGCTCTACAACCTTAGGGTCAACTAAAATAAGCTTTACATCATCCGGATGAGCCTTGTAGAGAATACTCATAATCAAAGTATTAATGCATACCGACTTACCGGAACCGGTGGAGCCTGCAATCAGCATGTGGGGCATCTTGGCAATATCTGCCACGATGGTTTCACCGGATATATCCTTACCAACTGCAAAAGCAATATTGGAAGGGAATTCTTTAAATTTCTTGTTTTCTAATAAATCTCTCAACGCTACCGGAGAGTTCTCCTTATTGGGAACCTCAATACCGATGGCGGATTTACCCGGAATCGGTGCTTCAATACGCACATCCGTAGCCGCCAGATTCAGCTTAATATCATCCTGAAGGGATAAAATCTTACTTACCTTCGTACCCGGCTCAGGTAAAAGCTCATAACGGGTAACTGCCGGTCCCTGACTTATATCGGTAATGGTGACCTTTACACCGAATAAATTCAGTGTCTGCTGAAGACGCATAGCAGTTTCCTTTAATACCTCCGGCGAATCTCCACATCCTCCGGTTCCCTTGGCAAGTCTTGACAAAGGCGGGAAAATATACTTCTTCGGAACACGCTTATCCGCTTCCGCAGCAGCTTTATTGATTTCACGCTGGTTCGGATTCACATTGTTCTTTACATCTTCTGTAAGTACCGCTACCGGTCTGGACGCCCGGGCCGGTGTCTGCTGAGGCTGAGGCGTGGGCTGTGGTTCATAAGCAGGCTCAACTACCTGCATTTCGAAAGGTTCTTCCTCATATGCCTCTTCATCAACAATCTCTTCCGGCTCCTCCTGTATTGTCACCTGATGAGCCGTTCTGATACGAATCTTATCAAAATCAAACTCCGGTTCCTTCACCTTAACCGGTTCCGGTTCAAAACTCTGTGTCTGCGCATATTGTTCTTCACTATAGGTAATCTCATGGATATTATCCTGACGCTTCTCGGTCTTTGCCTTAGGAAGAGAAGTATCATAGGCGACTCCGGACACCTTCTTATCCATGCGGAGTATCTTTTCATTCTCCTTCTCTTCCAGCATCAGAGCCTTCTCATTTTCACGCTGAAGTGCACGCTGTCTGCGCTCCTCTTCCCTTCTTGCACGAAGCTCTTCCTGCTGCTCACGACGCTGCTGAGCATACTCTCTTCTTCGCTCGGATTCCTCCTGGCTAAACTCACGCATCCTCTCACCACTGCGTTTCACACCACTTAGAAGAGATTTCTCCGTAAAAAGAATAAAGCTCACAGCGGAAAGAAGAATCACAACCAGAACAGTTCCGATTGTTTCCAAATATTTATGTAAAATGTATGTTACGGAACCACATATTACACCTCCACCGGTCTTATGCTCCTTACCAAAATTGTAGAGTTCCTTGATATCATACTTTGTAAAGGAATCCAAAGTAACACTTCCGGATATGAGTTCGCATACCACACCAACCATCAGGAACAAAACAATTCCTGCAATTAATTTCCTGACAGCATTGGGATTGCCTGCGTTAGCATACCAAAAGCATACCCCTAAGAAAAGTACAATTGGAACCACATAAGCAGTGAGTCCAAAAAGTCCAAACAGGCATCCGCTGATAGCATCTCCCACCGGACCGATAATCCCGAAATTACACAGGAAAAGAATTACCATAACCGCAAAGAAAATAATAAGTCCGATTTCGTGGAATAATTCACTTTCCCTTTTTGCATCATATGCCGAAGTCTTACGACTTCTGGTATTTTTTGAAGTTGTCTTTTTTCTGTTTTTACTTGAAGATGATGTTTTTCTGCCCTTTGTTTGCGCCACTTTGCATCATTCTCCCTTTCTACTAAAATATTCCCAAAAAGGGACCATGGTTAGGTCCCCTATAAATCATAATCATCCTTCTCGAATGTATGGATATCATAATCCATATCCTCAAAATCCGGCTCAAAAGCATAATCCAAGGTTTTCTTAACATGCTTTTTCGGCAATGGTAACGGATTCTCAATAAAAGTAGTCGCCGGCTGTGTTTCTACCTGTATTTCCTTCTCAGCTTCCGTTTCACCGGTTGTCTGAACCTCGTCCTCCAGCTGATTCTTTAGCAGCCCTTCCACATCAAGTTCCCTTATAGAACGTGAAGAACGCTGAAATATCAGATAAGTCACGAAATAAATAAGCGTTACAATATATGTGGCAGCCATAAAAATCCCAAGCCAGATATGCATATCCTGCCGCATCTTAACACCATACAGAAGCCACTGAAGTAACAAGTCATCCATCGATACGCCGAAGTTCATGCTTTCAGCTATTCCACAACCAAGTATACCTACCACAGCGGAAAGAATCCATAACAAAGCGATGCCAATGCCTTTGCCAACTCCCATGTTATTACGAAAAAGATAGGGAAGCAGAATCACCGGTAACACCAGAATTACACTGAATATATCCAGATAAATCAATAAACCGGCATACAATCCCGTAAGAATAGTCTGTACATAAAACAGAACCCCAAACTCTTCTCGCTCACTTCCGCCTACCACAAAGCTGTGGGTATAATACAGTCCAATACCGAACAATAAAAAATACAGCATCTGAGGACCATAAGAATATGTAATTGGTAAAAAACATGGCAGACAGAGCATAGCTCCCACAATCACAAGGCTTCCTATACTACCGGATACCTTACGAACTGCCAAGTAGAACACCGCACCGCCAAGTATAAATAACACAATCTGTGCAATGGTTCCCACCTGCCAGATATTACCAAATATAAGGAAAAGCCCCCTTAACATATACAAATAAATTTGAGTAATGCCACTTCCGGGAATATGAGGAACAGCCTTTTGACTTTCCACAGCCGCAGCAGCATAAAAGGAACCCAGACCAAAGCTTTCTACCGGCATATTGTAAACACGGATACCGATAGCAGCTGCAAAAAGGCAGACCGCAAGTAATGCTTCCAAAATCAAATATTTAATTGCTCTGCCCTTGTTCATCATTAGTCTTCACTCTCCAAAACCTTCTCGATATTATATCGAGGTCTTTGTTTTACTTCCATGTAAATCTTACCGATATACTGTCCCACCATACCTATTGCAATCAATTCCAGACCACCAAGAAACCAGATGGATAAAATAAGTGATGTCCAACCTGGAACAACATGACCGGAAAAAAAAGAAATCAGTGCATATACTGCCGCCAAAACAGAACATAAAATAATAAACACACCAAGTCCCAAAATCATGGTAATCGGCTTAACACTAAAGGAAGAAATACCGTTAAAAGCCAGTGCAATCATTTTCTTTAAAGGATACTTTGACTCGCCGGCAACTCGCTCCTTTCGGTCATAATAAACCGAGTCTGTCTCATAACCAATCAGTGGCATCATACCACGTAAGAACATATTGGTCTCTTTATACTTTGAAAACTGCTCTACAGCTCTCTTAGACATCAAACGAAAATCTGCGTGGTTATATACGGTCTTTACACCCATAACCGCCATCATCTTGTAAAATGCCTGTGCGGTTGTTCTCTTAAAGAAGGTATCTGTCTTGCGCTCTTTACGAACACCATAGACAATATCCTTGCCCTCATGGAACTTATCAATCATTTCCTCAATTACAGTTACATCATCCTGCAAATCCGCATCGATGGAGACAGTTACATCACTCTTATTCATGGCAGTAATAAGCCCTGCTGTCAGTGCATACTGATGCCCTACATTGCCTGCAAGCTTAACACCACAGCACTGCACGGGATGAGCCTTATGCTCTTCCTCAATCAACTCCCATGTACGATCCTTACTACCGTCATTTACAAAAAGAATAAAGCTGTCTTCTGCAATTTTCTTTTTTGCAATCAGATCATCCAGTACGCCGCGAAGAGCTTCAGCTGCAATGTGCAAAACCTCTTCCTCGTTATAACATGGTACAACAATTGCTAATTTATCCATCATTTAATCTCCGTCTGTTAAATTAGTTTTCGTCCTGTTCTTCCCAGTTGGTATAAACATTCTGAACGTCATCATCTGCATCAAGTAAATCAAGGGTTCTCTGAAGATTCTTCACAGCCTCTTCATCAGTTAAGGAAACATAATTCTGAGGAATCATGGTAACCTCTGCGCTTACCATTGGGATTCCTGCCTTCTCTAAAGAAGAACGTACTTCCTCAAATGCATCCGGATCAGTGAGAACCTGATAGCAGTCCTCTTCCTCCACGAAATCATCTGCACCTGCATCAATGGCGGTCATCATTAATTCATCAGAGTCCATATCGCACTCTTCCTTATCGATGATAATCTCACCCTTCTTATCAAACATAAAGGATACACAGCCCATAGTACCGATGCTTCCCTTACCCTTGGTAAATGCACTTCTTACATTTGCAGCAGTACGGTTCTTGTTGTCGGTTAATGCATCTACGATAATTGCAATACCGTTAGGACCATATCCCTCGTATGTAATATACTCGTAGTTAACGTTTCCCAAATCGCCGGAAGCCTTCTTAATACCTCTTTCGATGGTATCGTTAGGCATATTGTTTGCTTTTGCCTTAGCAATAACAGTGGCAAGCTTATAGTTATTGGCCGGATCCGGACCGCCTTCCTTAACAGCTACTGCAATTTCTCTACCGATGATGGTAAAGATTTTACCTTTTGCAGCATCGTTTTTCTCTTTTTTATGCTTAATGTTTGCAAATTTTGAATGTCCTGACATAAATTTCTCCTCGCGTTTCTTTATTTGAAATATAAAATTACATTATTTTATATTATCATTAATCTTCTTTCTCTTCAAGTGCTGTTTATTCGCAATTACCTCGGTCTGAGCCGACAATTTCTTTTCTTCTTATGTATGTAACTCCAGACTGATGCATAAGGCTCTATCCACCATTTTCATTACCTCGTTGTCCAGATGACAGATTTTAGACTTCAGTCTTTTCTTGTCAATGGTACGAAGCTGCTCAAGCAAAATCACCGAATCCTTATCCATTTCAAAATCATCTGCACTTATCTGAATATGGGTGGGAAGTTTTGCTTTGGTCATCTTACTGGTAATGGCCGCACAGATTACTGTAGGGCTGTGTTTATTTCCGATATCATTTTGTATAATCAACACGGGGCGGATTCCCCCCTGCTCGGAACCGATGACCGGGCGTAAATCCGCGTAAAAGACATCTCCACGTTTCATACTTTAACCTCTCATATACTTCGATAGGAAAAGTATTTCCAGTTTAGATAAAGATATTCACGTGTAAAATGTCCAATTCTAATTTTTCAAATAAATTCTGGGAAGTCTTGGATTTAACTCACAGACAAGCTCATAATTAAATCTTCCGGACAATTCCCCTAAGAAGTCCGCTGTGATAGTCTCTGCTCCATCACGTCCGATTAAGGTTACCTTGTCTCCCTCACATGCACCTTCAATATGAGTCACATCCACCATAAACTGATCCATGCATACCCGTCCCAAAATAGGAGCCTTTTGTCCCCGAATCAGTACATACCCCTTTCCTGAGAGACTTCTGGGATAACCGTCACCGTATCCCAATGGTACAGTGGCAATACGCATCTTTTCAGGTGTCACAAAGGTACTGCCATAGCTCACCGTAGTTCCTGCCTCACATTCCTTTACATATACCACCTGACTATATAAGGAAAGTACCGGCTTTAGAGCCACCAGATTCATATCCACTTCGTCTGAAGGCATCAGACCATACATAATGATTCCCGCACGTACCAAATCCATATTGGCAGAGGTAAGCTCCATAATGGCTGCACTGTTAGAGCAGTGACAATATATAAATTCAAAGTCAAGTCTTTCCTTTACAGCACTGATAAAGCCTGCAAACTTTTGGAACTGCTTTTCTGTAAAGGCTTTATCCTGCATATCCGCACATGCAAAATGGGTAAATATGCCTTCGGCCACGATATCCTCACAGGAAAGAAGCTTTTCCATAAAGGAAAGTCCCTTCTCATCCGGCATGATACCGATTCGTCCCATTCCCGTATCCACCTTTACATGCACCAGAGCCTTCTTTCCAAGCTTCTTCGCCGCCACAGAAAGAGGCTCAAGCATATCTTCACGAAATACGGTAGGTCTGATATCTTCTTTTATAAAACGCTCATAGGCGTAAGGGAAGGAATATCCCAGCACCAATATGGGCTTTTTTATACCATGATCACGAAGCTCAAAGGCCTCCTCCGCTGTTGCTACCGCAAAGCCGAAAAGGAAGTCAAGCTTCTCTATCTCTTTTGCAATGGGAACGGCACCATGACCATATCCATCGGTCTTGATTACCGCTAGAATCCCTGCCTTCGCATCAATATGCGCTTTCATGTTTTCTAAATTATGAAGGATGGCATCCAAATCAATCTGGATGTATCCTCTGCTGCATCTATCTTCCATCAGCTATAATTCCTTTTACATTTTCAATTATTTTCCCGGCTGTCACACCATACTCCGAGTACTTATCTGCAGCTTCATCTCCTGCAAGACTGTGAATATACACTCCCAGCGCAGCCCCGTCAAAACCACTAAGTCCCTGCGCCAATAAGCTTCCTATGATTCCTGCAAGAACATCTCCGCTTCCGGCCGTTGCCATGCCACTGTTACCGGTACAATTCAGATATAGTCTGCCACTACCATCCGCAACCACAGTTCTGGCATCCTTTGCCGCAAGAATAATCTGGTATGCCTTAGCCCAGTTTGACGCTGCTTCTGCAGTATCTGCCTTCAGGTCCTCCACAGAAGAGCCGGCAAGACGGGCAAATTCGCCCATATGGGGTGTCAAAACAGTCTCAAGGCCTTTGTCACCTCTGAGGTACAAAGCGTCCTGCAACTTCTTATCCACAGACAGCATATTGAGCGCATCCGCATCCACAACCATGGGAAGCTCGCACTTTTCCAAAAGCTGAAGCAGTATCTCTCGTGCCATCTGCCTACAGCCCATACCGGGTCCTACAACTACTACATCAGCCCATTTTAAACTACTATCCAAATCTTCGCAAGTCCCATATAAAATCTCAGGGACTGCATGCTGTAAAATCATGCGGTTTTCCTCCGGGCAAATGACCTTAACCATACCGGCTCCCATCTCATAACAGGCTCTTGCGCATAATATGGCTGCACCAACCATATATTCAAACCCGGCAACAATCAGTACCTTTCCGAAGGTCCCTTTATTACCGCTACCTTTTCTTCCCGGAAGAAGTCTTTCAATATCCGATTTTTCATAGGTATACATAGTAGGATTACACTTCGGATTAGATACTGGTCCGATACCAATGTCCTCCACAAAGATTTCTCCGGCATAATCCGCACCCGGATAAAAATATAGCCCCCTTTTTCCGAATGCGAAGGTTACAGTAATGTCAGCCTTAAAGGGGCAGCCAAGCACCTCTCCCGTATCCGCGCTGACTCCGCTGGGGATATCCACAGCCACCTTGTAGCCTTTCAAGGTATTTAATGTATGAATCGCCTCTGCAAATTCCCCTTCCACACTTCTGGTCAGTCCCACACCGAACAGAGCGTCCACCACAACATCGTAATCTCTATCGATAATTGCTTCCCCGGCAAAAATCTGCACCGGATAACTCTCCAGAATCTTTTGCTGCATAGCAAATTCAGTAGTGGCCTTTTCCGGCTTTCCAAAAACATATACGTAAACCTCACAACCTTTCTCTGCCAGCATTCTGGCAATGGCAAGGCCGTCTGCGCCATTATTTCCCACGCCACAGCAAATGCAGACCTTCGCTTTTCCTCTGATAAACAGTGTTTCCATTCTCTTTACCACAGAAAGGGCTGCGCGTTCCATAAGTACCATGGAAGGCACTCCTACTTCACTTATAGTATAGTTGTCATAACTCTTCATTTCCGCAGCAGTTACAATTCCCTTCATTCTACGCCTTCTCCCAAATTGTTTTTTGTATACCGTATTGCATGCGTGATATTATATTCCTACAAGAGTGACTTGCCACTGCATCGGAACTATTGTGGGAATATAATATCACGCATGCAACACGGTGTAATAAATAGATAAATAAAAGGACCGCATTACACGGTCCTTAAACAATCCTACTTTTCAGTCTTCTCTAACTCGCCACCAACCTGTGGATGCTGCTTCATAGGGTCATATTTCATATCAAACAGGTTAATTACCTCTGGACCAAATATATCATGCATATATGAGTACATCTGATGATTATAATACTCCATTTCCTGCTTTCGTATCAAATTCTTTTTTAATTCAACACGAATATCTGTAATCCATTTTGCAATCTCAACAATTTCCTCTGTATTATCCTGCATTCGCTCATAGCAATGCTGCATGGTAAGACGCATCAGTTCCCTGTTTACTTCCTCAATCTTCTTCGGAAGCTCCAAAATCTCATCCTGATAGTTATCCATCTTTTCGTTGCATTCCTCTATAAGCTGCTTATGCTTATCGATTTTCTTCTCCAGCTTTTTGTCACCGGTCTGGTCAAGTTCTTCCACCATAGGCATAATTTCATCCATCAGCTTCTTTTTCAGCTTCTTGATATCCTTGATTTCGGTATTTAGTTTGCCCTGACGCTTAAGCAAATCATTCAGCTCCTGAACTGCAGAATTAATCTTCGGATACGCCTGCACATTATCAAACAACTTGTACCATTTACTGTCCAATGTCAAAATCGGTATTTTCTTAGCAGATAATGCCTGTTCGTACTCTAAATCCTTATCTTTCAAAAAATCATCCCCTTTTACTGGTTCTCAGCAACTAACTGATCGTAACGATTAATGTTATAAGAAAGCTTCATCAAACTGTCAGAAAGGTGAACATTCTCCACCTGAATACCTTCCGGCACATTTAAATCTACATGTGCAAAGTTCCAGATTGCCTTAATACCGTAACTTACCAGCTTCTCTGCCACATCTACCGCTCCTGTCTTAGGAATGGTAAGTACCGCAATATCCACTGCATTGTTCTTCACAAAGGCTTCCATCTCTTCCATAGGCTGTACCTTTACACCACGTACCTCTTTACCTATCAGTGCAGGATTCTGATCAAACATACCGGAGAAAATAAATCCTCTACGTTCAAAATTCAGATATCCGCCCAATGCCTGACCAAGGTTACCGGCACCGATGATGATAAAATGATGAGTCTGATCCAGTCCAAGAATCTTACCAATCTCCTTATAAAGATACTCTACATTATAGCCGTAACCCTGCTGACCAAAACCACCAAAATTATTAAAATCCTGACGAATCTGTGATGCGGTTACCTTCATTAACTCGCTTAATTCCTGAGAAGAAATTCTCTCGACTCCCTCATCCTTTAAATCGCCCAAGTAGCGATAATATCTCGGCAGTCGGCCAATAACCGCTTGTGATATCTCTTTTATTTCCATATATATTAACCTCCACCTACTTTTATCCCATTATGACAATATTTTAACATTATGTTAAAATGTTGTCAATTAATTCACCAGAGAAACCCCGCCAAATAGCGGGGTTTCTCCCTATTTTCCTATAATAAAGTCTCCAATGTCTCCTTGATTGCTTTAATAAACTCTAAGCTGTTTAATTCTACAGGATTAGGAATCGTAGAAATACCTGCAAGACTCTTGGTCATCTTACCACTTTCTACGGTTTTGATACAAGCCTGCTCCAGTTTCTCGCCGAATGCAGTAAGCTCAGGAAGATTATCCAACTCGCCTCTCTTCTTCAGCGCACCGGTCCATGCGAAGATGGTTGCAATAGAGTTGGTAGAGGTCTCCTCACCCTTTAAATGCTTATAATAATGTCTCTGAACAGTGCCATGAGCTGCTTCATACTCATACACACCACTTGGGGAAACAAGTACGGAAGTCATCATGGACAAATCACCGTATGCAGTTGCAACCATATCTGACATTACATCACCATCATAGTTCTTACATGCCCAGATAAATCCACCCTCAGAACGAATAACACGCGCTACCGCGTCATCGATTAGGGTATAGAAATATTCGATACCAAGCTCCTTAAACTTATCTGCATATTCCGCATCGTAAATTTCCTGGAAAATATCCTTGAAGGTGTGGTCATACTTCTTTGAAATGGTATCCTTGGTTGCAAACCACAAATCCTGCTTGGTATCTACTGCATAATTAAAGCATGCTCTTGCAAAGCTGGAAATAGATTTCTCAGTATTATGGATGCCCTGTAAAATACCTGCTCCGGTAAAGTTATGAATAGTCTCACGAATCTCAGTTCCGTCCTCTGCAGTAAATACCAGCTCTGCCTTACCCGGTCCGGGAACCTTAATTTCGGTATTTTTATATACATCACCATATGCATGTCTTGCAATAGTAATCGGCTTATTCCAGCGATTTACATAAGGTACGATCCCATTGATAAGAATAGGGGCGCGGAATACAGTACCATCTAAGATGGCACGAATGGTTCCGTTAGGGCTCTTCCACATCTCCTTTAAATTGTATTCGGTCATACGCGCTGCATTGGGAGTGATGGTTGCACATTTAACAGCCACACCATATTTTAAGGTTGCATTAGCACTGTCTACCGTTACCTGATCGTCCGTCTCATTTCTGTTCTCTAAGCCTAAATCATAATATTCTGTCTTTAAATCAATGTAAGGAAGTAATAATTCATCCTTAATCATCTGCCAGAGAATTCTGGTCATTTCATCTCCATCCATCTCTACAAGGGGAGTTGTCATTTTAATCTTTTCCATCGCACTGTTCCTCTTCTTTCCTAATCTTGTACCTTCTCTCCAAAGGCTTCATTTAATCCGTTCTTAACCATATTGTTATAGGCATTGATCATATGAGCGTTGGCAAGTGCCTCTGCACGATCTGCATCCTTTGCCTTGATTGCTTCCATAATCTGCTCATGCTCTTCGTTGGACTTTCTTCCCCTGTTTACATTGGATAGAGTCTTCTTACGGACACGAAGCACATACTGATGAAAATCCCTAAGCTGATGCTCCAGCATCTTACTGTTACACGCCTCATAAAGAATCTCATGAAATCTATTATCCAACTCCGCAAGCTGGTCATAATGCCCCTTTTCCGCATGGAACTTGGATAAGAAGATATTCTCTTCCATCTCAGCCATCTGTTCCTCCGTAATATTCTCTGTGGCCCATCTGGCGCAAAGCCCCTCTAAAAGGGAACGAATCATATAAATATCCTGCACATCCTTACGGGTGATTCCCGTTACATATGCTCCCTTATTGGGCACAATCTGGATGAGTCCCTCCAGTTCAAGCTGACGGAAAGCCTCACGGACAGGAGTTCTGCTAACGCCTAATTCCTCACCGATTGCCACCTCTCTCAGCTCATCATTTTCTTTATATTTACCATTTAAAATATCATCGCGTAGTTTATGAAACACACGACCACGCAGGGAAAACTTGTCTGTTACTTCCTGTTTTACATCGTACTTACTCACTTAGTTCTCTCCCATAAAAGATTACTTGCCAATCTTATAACCCTTCTCCAAACACAGTCTGTTGATACAAGTAACAATCTCTTCATCGGTCAATACCGTTACACGGCCACCGGCATATTCCGCATCTACCCACTCCTTAATATCCTTAACCAGTGGCATAGACTTATCCATAGCCTGCTCTTCCTTCAGCTTATAATAGGTATTGATCCAATGTGCGATTCCTGCAAGACCTGAGGTATTGGAAATTGCGCACAGAACCGGACGATTCAAAAATTTCTCGGTATCAAAAATGTTATAAATCTCCTCATTTTTAAGAAGACCATCTGCATGAATACCGGCTCTTGTAACATTAAAGTTCTTACCTACGAAAGGTGTTCTCTCCGGAATATGATATCCGATTTCCTTCTCATAGTACTCGGCAAGCTCTGTAATCACTGTGGTATCCATACCATTTAAGTGCCCCTT
Source organism: Lachnospiraceae bacterium (assembly GCA_017467845.1). Taxonomy (GTDB): domain Bacteria; phylum Bacillota; class Clostridia; order Lachnospirales; family Lachnospiraceae; genus Acetatifactor. The sequence continues at coordinate 15,617 of JAFUKH010000039.1, forward strand.
CAGCTGAGCATATTCAAACACCATAGCCTCTAACGGAGTGTTACCTGTTCTCTCACCGATACCAAATAACGAAGTATTGATACCGGCACATCCAAAGAGCCATGCTGTGGTAGAGTTGGATACCGCCTTATAGAAGTCGTTATGGCCATGCCATTCAATAAGTTCATGAGGTACACCTGCATGATAATGAATCGCATAAATAATACCCTGTACGGAACGCGGAATAACAGCACCGGGATAGTTTACACCATAGCCCATGGTATCGCAGGCACGAATCTTAATCGGAATCTTATACTCATCCATCAGCTTCATAAGTTCGCAGCAGAAAGGAACAACATATCCGTAAATATCTGCACGGGTAATATCCTCTAAGTGGCATCTTGGGCTGATTCCCTCATCCAGGCACTCCTTGATAACGCTGAGATAATGCTCCATTGCCTGTCTACGGGTCATCTTAAGCTTCATAAAGATATGATAATCGGAACAGCTTACCAGAATACCGGTCTCCTTCATACCAATCTCTTTTACAAGTTTAAAATCTTCCTTACTTGCACGAATCCAACTGGTAATCTCCGGGAACTGATAGCCCTTCTCCATACATTTATATACCGCATCTCGGTCCTTCTTGCTATATAAGAAAAATTCACAGGCACGAATCATTCCGTTAGGACCACCCAGACGATGCAGATAATCATAAATAGTTACAATCTGCTCCGTGGTATAGGGTGCCCTGGACTGCTGACCATCACGGAAAGTTGTATCGGTAATCCAGATTTCCTTCGGCATATCCTTCGGTACAATACGATCATTGAAAGGAATCTTGGGAATCTCAGAATAAGGGAACATATTGCGGAAAACATTAGGCTTTACTACGTCATCCAATACATACATATGCTCCTCAATTTCTAAGAGGTTATTTCTCTCATTTATAGTAACCGGCCTATTCTGGAACATCTCTTCATTTCTCATTGCTACCATCTCCTTGTGTACCATTTCCTTTTTCAGGAAATCAACCTTTGGATAATTGTATACAATTATACCATTCATGTCAATAGCTTTCTTAAATTAATCATTCCCCAGCCTTGCACGTACCAGGGAAGCTTAATATCCTGAGCTGTGGCCTTCATTTTTTCTTTTACCTGTACGTTAGTCAGCTGTGGCTCCTTTTCCCATAAAAGCGCTCCACATGCACTGACAATGGGGGTTGCCATTGAGGAACCACTTTTTCTGGTATACCCTCTTTTGGTATCACAGGATATAATATTTTCACCCGGTGCAATCAAATCCGGATTGCATGGGCCTGCAAGTCTTGTTCCCACGATGATGGAGTTCCCTCCATTTCCGCTGAGAGCCTTGGCCTGATACTCCTTACAGTTATTTCCGGCAGCAGTCACCACCAGAATCCCCCTGTCCCAGCATTTAGCAATTGTTTTTTCCAAAGCACTTTTCTTTCTTTCATCCTTTAAATCCGCAATTCCTATGGAAAGATTCACAATCCGGATATTATGCTCCTTTTGAATATCCAAAATCCATTCCAGCCCTTCTATGGTATAATCCACTCTGCCACCTCCGGCCCTGTCCAATACCTTTCCTACTACAAGAGATACTCCGGGAGCAATCCCCCTATATTTCCCTCCAGACATTTGGCCGCTTCCGCAGATAATTCCTGCAATATGACTTCCATGTCCATTGTCATCATACAAATGCCTTTTCTTTTCTATAAAATCCCTAAATGCAGAGACCTTCCCCTTCAGGTCAGGATGTCCGCTGATTCCGGTATCAAGCACCGCAATCGTAATTCCACTACCGGTTACTCCCACTTCATCACAAATCTTCTGTAAATCCATCTCCCAACATACCCGGTCCATTTCACACCCAACATACTTTTTTAATAATATATAAAAAAAGAACCGCATATGTGAGGCTTGTAACCTCACATAGCGATTCGATTATTTACATATTATCCTTTATATTCATGCATCCTGAGAATGCCGTAGGTGCAATATCAATTACCACATCCTTCGGATAAATTACATTCAAGATTTCGGTATGATTTAAGAAAACCTCTCCTGCAATGGTCTTTACATTATCCGGAATTCTGACAATTCCGGAATCACCGCGATAGGCTATGAGAATTCCGTCTCCCACAATCAGGAAATCTCCCATCTCCGGATTATTTCCATCCAGAAAACCCTGTAACCATGGAGTGTGTACAAAAGCCTTTTCACCGATGCTTTTTACAGTTGTAGGAATGACTACCTCAGTCAATTTGTCACAATGATAAAATGCAGCATAGTCAATGAATTCCAATCCATCAGGTAAAATAACCTTCTGCAAAGTACTTCTGGAAAATGCAAACTGTTCAATGCTCTTCGTACCTTCCGGAAGGGTTACCTCTGTGAGCTCTTCATTGGTATAGTAACTCCATTCCTTTACTGCTCCATCCTGTACCTGGACATCGCCATTAGAAAGATTATGTTCTCCTTCGCCCTCATAGTCCGGCTGAAAATCTCCTACGCCTACAGTAACATCATCAATGAATACAAATGCCCTATTGCCCACAATCTGACTTTGTCCGATAACTTCTCCCGGAGCCGGTGTGGCGTCAGGAATCTTGGCAATCGGTGTAGGTGTAGGATCCGGCGTCGGAACTACAACCTCTGCCATATCCGCCTGTTTCTTTGAAAGCTCCTGGGAATAATCATATGCATAACTACCCTGCTTCGCATTAATGGTCATATACTTATTACCATCAAAAGCAGTTTCATGGATATCATTGATATAGGAAGAAAGCGTAATTGTCTGTAGAGAAGGGCAATCTGCAAAAGCCATAATACCAATTCGTCGAATAGAGTCTGATAAGCTGACACTCTCTAATCTACTGCAATCCGTAAAGGTAAAATCCCCCACCTCATATAACCCACTTCCCAGGGAAATACTCTTTAAATTAGAGCACCCCCAAAAGGCATAGGGCTCTATGGTTTTCACATTTGAAGGAATCACTACACTTTCAATCTTTGTATTATTTTCAAAAGCACTCCTGCCGATTGTCTCAACATCCGTAGGAATGGTCACATTGGTATCCATTCCGTTATAACCTACTAAGGTGGTACCTTCCATCTTAAAATTATCGGAGGCGACTGTAGCGCCCGCCTCCGAATTAGGTATCAAGACAATTGCAATCAGTAAGATACTAAATATAGCACCAAAGAATCCAATAATCTTTTTCATATAATTTCCTTATCTTGCAGCTGCCACTCTTCTAACAGGGGTTACTGCCTTGTCCTTCTTCAGGAATAAAATCATTGCAATACATAAGAGTCCGACAGATAAGAACCACTTCGGATGGATTCCATCACCGGTCTTAGGTGTATCATCATTTACGGTACCGGCAGTTAAATTGCCCTTATCTACGTAAATCACATATGGTGAGAAATGCTCTGCGGTGAATGTGATACAAGATACACCATCAATGGTGGTGAACTTCGCACCAAGCTTTTCAAGAACACCATCAGTAACAGATGCAACCTTATTATTTCCGGCATATGTAATCATACTATCCGGAAGAGGTAAGGTAATGGTGATAGAAAGACCGGTTGTATCGGTAATCATCTTGGTTCCCGTAGAATCATACAAGCTGATATCCATAGGGAAGTAAACGATATTGGTCAAATCACCATATTCTGCGATTAATGCTTTAATTGCCTGTTCCTTAGCATATGCACTTTCCTGAATCTTAACCGTAAAATTATCGGAAGAACCATTTACCTTCACGGAAACAACACCGGTATTAGATAAACCATTCTTATCAATTACTACTGTTGAACCATTAGTAGTAACATTTCCACCGGTAATATGGCTGGTACCACCGGTGTTAGAAGAACTTCCGGTACCACTTCCGGTACTTGCACTCTTCTTGTAGCTTGCTGTTACGGTTACATTCTTCTCAGGCATGGTAAGTACTGTAGCCTCTACGGTCTTACTTGCAATTTTTACATCAGAAGGATCAACTGTCCACTTACTGAAAGTCTGGCCACTTACAGGATCATCTGCAATAATAATTACGTCCTGACCTGCTGCGTAACTACCGGAACCACTACCATTCTTTACTGTCAATGTATAGAATTTAGTCGGTGCTTGTGTCGGTGCCGGTGTCGGTGTTGGAGTAGTATCACTACTGCCATTATTATTGCTATTGTCACTATCGCTTCCGTTACTACTTCCATCTCCGGCGCCGGTATTGTTGCCACCACCGATTACGTTACCATTGCTATCAACGAAGGTCGCATAATAATCTGCATTACCGGTAATTGTCGCACTGAGAGTTGGCATCCATCCGGTAAAAGTTGCATTATCAACCTGAGGATCTCTAGGTTGATATACCGCATCACCAAGCTTACCTGTCTGTGTATACACAAGCTGCTTCTCACCGCTTGCATCATTTACCCAGAAATTAACAGTATAAGATGCCTCCTGACACTTAGCGTACACATTTAGATTCTCAGTTACAGGATTCACAAGACCTGTCCATCCAACGATGGTATAGCCTTCCTGAGGAGTATACTCAGGATAATCAAGTTCCGTTACATTCGCTCCTTCAGCAACAGTAATACTTCCGATAGGAGTATTGCCATGCTCATCACATTCAAAGAAGTTTACAGTGTACTGAGTGTCAGAGTAAATTGCAGTGAAAGTACAATCTGCCAAAATATTACTGAAATCATCAGAAGGTAACCACTTCAGGAAGCTGTAACCTTCAATCACAGGTAAATCCTCTAATGCAGGCTTCAGCGCAGATCCACCGGTAAGTACGTTCTGGATCTCAATGGTATGGTACTGCTGTGTAGCCGGATCCAGATACTGGATAGTTACCATATGTGTTTCAGGATCAGGCTCACGCTCAATCCAATCAATACTTTCATGATTATCAGCATAAATTGCAGCTGCACTATCCGGTTCACAATAGAAAGTAATCTGCTCCGGATTAGATGAATTCTTTTCCGTATTAAATGCATCCGGGTCAATATATGTTACGCTGGAAGGAATCTCCAAGTAAACAATAGGACTGTTCTCAAATGCCTTTGCTTCAATTGACTTACAAGTAGAAGGCAATAACACTCGGTTCATCTTAGAAGAAGCAATTGAAAAGTCTGAGTCAGTCAGTTCACGTTCGCTATCAAGAGCAAAGGCCTTGGATGGTACTTTGTCGATGGTTGTCTGCTTTAAATCAACCTCACTAATACCTAAGCAATCCATAAATGCTTCGTTCTGGATACCGGTAACCCCCACCAATTCTTTTCCTTGGACAACACCGGATACACCACTGGTCACACCACGTGATTCCAGACACTCGATGATTGTATCTTTATTTCCATCCTCAAGTGAGAAAATGATATTCTTCTCACATACGAAATTCTCACTTCCAAGGAAATCAATCGCTGCCAATTTCTCACAACCGGCAAATGGTCTGAGTCCAAGATACTCCACATTCGGAGAAATCTGTACTACTTCTAACTGTTCACATCCCTTGAACGCATAATCACCAATAGTGGTCGCATCACCCAAGATATAAGCAGCGCTTAAATTCTTCCAATCTGCAAACATTCCATTGGAGATATTTGTAATTGTATTCGTGGTAAGCGTCTTTGTCTTATCAGAGAAATCCTTTAAGTCATTAACTTCATTGGTTGCAAATAAGTCTTTTTTAACAGCGGTTACGCCTTCCGGAATCACAATATTCAAACAAGCATCAACCACTGCACGTTCGTCCTCAGTAAGAGAATCGGAACTGTATAACTTAGCAGCCGCAGCAGATGCAGCCTTAATATATTCCTCCGTCATGTATGGATATCCTGCGTCACCACTTGATACTGAATACTTGGAAAGATCAGATAAAGTAGGATAATCCATTAAAGTAGCTGCATTAGCATCTTCTGTGTACTGAATCGTCAGGTTAGAAGGCCAGCCACTATAATAGGTAATGTAAGTAACCGGCTGTGTTCCCTGATTAATCTTACTATTAGGATCCATAGCATACTGGAAAGGAACACTGTCATTTGATACAGTACCGGTAAAAGTAAGTACCGGGGTCGCATACTCTAAAGAAGATGCATGAATACAAATACCATCATTCACCTTCTGAGTCTGGAACGCATCCTGACCGATTGTCTGAATATTATCAGCATCTTCAAAGATAACATGCTGTAAATTATGACATCCCTTAAATGCATTTTCAGAAACTACCTGAACAGATGCTGGGATAGTAACCTTCTTGATACTACATTTGTTGGTAAAACTGGTGGAATCAATGGTAATAATCTTCTGTGGTCCGATGGTATCCGGCATATCCACGATTTCAACATTACCATCAATTACGATATCCTTTAAAACATCATTACTATCAACACGATAAGTTACACTTGCACCGGTTGTCTTATCTCTGATTACAATTTCAAATAAATCCTGATCTACATATTTGTATGCAATCTCGTTATCATTTGCAGTCTTATGCAATGCCAGCTGATTTAAGCCTTCAAAATAGAACTCTGAAGTCACAGCTTTCTTGAACTGGTCAAAGGTGTAGCCATTGTTAGCAGTAACATCAATGGAATCACCCATAAAACAAATGGATTTTAATCCGGTAGCACCTTCGAACAAGGAAAGGTCAACCTTACTTCCGTTACCATCTCTTATACTTGACGGGAATACCAGACGTTCTAAGGAATTACAATCGGTAAAACAATAGTTGCCGAGAGTTTCCAGCATCGTATTGTATCCAACATCATACATCTTCAGTTCCGTCATGGCACGGCATTTACTGAAGCAATAATCACCAATCTCCCTAATATTGACTGGCATTTCAAAACTTGTTAACTTCTCGCAATTATAGAAAGTATGATTACCTAACTCTTTTAGGTTACAATACAGTTCAACATCTGCACTCTTTAAGTTTATACAGTTAGCAAACGCATAGTTACCGAGAGTACTGATACCGTTTCCTAACTTAATACTACTCAAACCGGTGCAACCAAAAAATGCGAAGTCACCGATACCTTCCAGCTTATCACCTACGGTAAGAGAAACAATATTACCATTGTCAGCAAATACACCCTTGGCAGTACCTGCTTCTACAGCCTCCGGAGTAATCCACTCGCCGATGGACCAGCTTCCGTCAGCATTAGTAATTAATCTCTGGTTACCAATGTAGCAAACATCAATACTTTGAACACGTTTCTCCGCTTCTAATCTGGTCTGATGGTAATGTTCCGGATCATTCACACCCCAAATGGTGGTGGTCATATCAGCATAATCTTTATCCGGAGTCCAAAGTTCTCCCGACGCAATAGTACCCCACTTATCATAATCCTCATAGTAGCAAGGATATAAAACAGTGGTCATTTCAGGTTCCATAACATAATCGCCATTTTCATCTACAACCTGTTTACCAGTTTCCGGATCTATCTTCGGTGTATACTTAAGGGTACCATCTTCGTTTTTATCCTGCTCACGAACGCCATACCACAAGTCGTTTCCATCCTTACCAACAGCAATATAACCAGCACCGGAACCCTGTGAATGAGTCTGCTTCTTATAAATATCTAATGTATCCGGAATTACAAGAGCATTATTATCCAGCTGCCCTGCACTATATCCAAGAATAACTGCAACCTTGTCTCCCGCATTCTGATTATTCTTATATACATACGCATACTGATACTTACCATCACCGGAAGTATACACAGTTTCATTAGTATCTACCTTAGGAACTGTACTTTCACTCTGGGTTACTGTATAGGTAACACCGCCGGCCGGGAACAATGTATTCTCCGTAGTATCTGCTGCAACCGTAAAATTATCCACAGGAATAGCCGCAACCAAAAGCGATGAAATAAGGAACAACGCACCAACCGTCTTACG
>JAFUKH010000040.1 GCA_017467845.1 Lachnospiraceae bacterium
GTCTGTTCGAGCTTCGAGCAAAATAAAAGAACTGTTCGTCTACAATAAGACACAAAAAACTCTGAAAAGCTAGAAAGAATTCTGCTTTTCAGAGTTTTATTGTGTCTTTTGTATCCGGACAGTTCTTTCATTTTGTCGAAGACGCGCCCCGACATGAACGGTCACGCAGTTCCCTACTATGGAAATTTCTACGCACTTTCTCTAAGCTTACAAATACAGAGACATAATCCCAAACGAGAGCCGGCTATAAAGTTCTTATATGGGAATCCGCCTAATATGCAAACTGATAACAGAGTGTCTAACCTTGGAAAAACACAACAAATCAAGAAACGCAATGGCTGCTTTTGAAATTACAGCATTTTTGAACAGTCATACAAACATAGGGGAGGTATTCCCCGCACAACATTCCCTTGCAATCATCTATGGTATTCTGCAACAGCCACTTTTTCTATTGCATACACCGAACATATGTGCTATTATAAAGAAAGAACAAATGTTCTGTTGTGGAGATAATAGAGATATGCAGGAATTAGTCACATATGAAAGGAAAAATCTTAATATCATAGAAGCCGGAGTGGAGCATAGTGAAATGTCCCTGATGGACAAGCTGGGTATCTTGGCGGACAGCGCGAAATATGACGTTGCATGTACGTCCTCAGGTGTGGAGCGTAAAGGCAATGGGAAGGATATGGGGAACTGTATCAAAGGGGGGATCTGTCACAGTTTTAGTGCAGATGGAAGATGTATTTCTCTTTTGAAAATATTGCAGACGAACGAGTGCATTTATGACTGTAAATATTGTATCAATAGGCGTTCCAATGATGTTCCGAGAGCCACCTTTTCTCCGGAGGAGGTTTGTACGCTTACCATGGAGTTTTATCGCAGGAATTACATTGAAGGACTGTTTTTAAGCTCAGGCATTGTACATAGTCCTACCTATACCATGGAGCTAATTTATCGGACGATATATTTGCTTCGGAAGAAGTATCGCTTTAATGGGTATATTCATGTAAAGGCGATCCCTGGGGCGGACCCCGAATTAATCCGTTTAACGGGCTTTTTGGCGGACAGAATGAGTGTGAACCTGGAACTTCCCACAGCGGAAGGATTAAAGGAATTAGCGCCCAATAAACACCGTAGAACCATACTTACGCCCATGAGACAGATTCAGAACGGGATTACGGCGAATAAAGATGAGGTTGTGGTGTATCGCAATGCTCCACGGTTTGTCAGCGGTGGTCAGTCTACACAGATGATCATTGGAGCTACACCGGAGAGTGATTTTCAAATTATAAATGTGGCGGAGAGTCTGTATCAGAAGTTTGATTTGAAGAGAGTATTCTATTCTGCTTTCGTGAAGGTGAATGAGGATAAGGCACTTCCAGCCCTGCCGGGAGGACCACCCCTTCTTAGGGAGCATCGTTTGTATCAGGCAGATTGGCTGCTTCGCTTTTATGGTTTTAAGGCAAGTGAACTGTTAGATGAGAAGAGGCCTTTTTTTAATGTAATGTTGGATCCGAAGGAGGATTGGGCTGTGCGCCATTTGGAGGTCTTCCCCATTGAAATTAACCGTGCTCCCTATGAGATGTTACTTCGGATTCCGGGGGTGGGAGTAAGGAGTGCGCAGCGCATTATGATGGCCCGTAGAACTGCTAATCTGACCTTTCGGGATTTAAAGAAGATAGGGGTAGTATTAAAGAGAGCCTTGTATTTTATTACCTGTAACGGACGTATGATGTATCCTACAAAGTTAGAGGAGGACTATATTGTGCGTAATCTGACTACGGATAAAGATCGTATTAAATTCGGAAGTGATGGTATGACATATAAACAGATGTCGTTATTTGATAATGGAAGCTTCAATGCAGAGCCCTCGCAGAGGACACTACTTTCTTCTGTAGGAGGGCAGCTTTAGGAGGTAAGGATGTATATATATCGGTGTGAGGAATCCATGGAAGGGATTTTGACGGCGATTTACAATATATATGAGGATAAGAATGTCTATGAGGATACACAGATTCGCTTGGATGACGAGTATATTCTGTTTGGGGAGGATGTGCCTGTACTAAGTGATAGTGAAAAGGCAAGGAAGGTCAGCAGAACTTTATATCGCAAGTTTGGAGCAGAGGACTATGACACTATCTGTAAGGCACTGGCATCCTGGTCACCGGACAAGGCAACGGTAGTATTTCATAGCATCAGATACGGTTTAAGCGCATCTGTAGCCTCAGGAAGGCTATTTCAGCATTTGAGTGATGATAATGTGCTTCAGACCTCAAAGCTTGCCCTAAACGCCGCCAGAGAATTTCAACATCTGCAGGGCTTTGTACGATTTGAAGAGCTGGAGAACAGTATTTTGTTTTCTCGCATAAAGCCGAAGAATCATGTATTGCAGGGATTGATGGAGCACTTTTCGGATCGGCTTCCCATGGAAAATTTTTGCATTTATGATGAAGGTAGGGAACAGTTTGCAATCCATCCGGCAGGTAAGGAATGGTTTTTATTGGAAGGGAGCATGGCAGTAAAGCAAGTGGAGCATGTACCCTGTTCCACGGAAGAAGAGAAATATGCAGCACTTTTTAAGCACTTCTGCAATCGCATTGCAATCAAAGATAGGGAGAACTATGAGTTACAGCGTAATATGCTTCCCATCAGATTCCGGGAGTATATGACGGAGTGGAAATAAGTGGTAGGCAGGGAAGATTACGGAAAAATATTACAAAATTGTTAAAATGTGTTGCTTTTCTTTTTTATCTATGTTATGTTATCTGTCGTTGTGGAAAACGTTTTATGGTTGCGGATAATATGAGAGATTTATATGTGTTAAGAGAGGAAATGGAAATGATACGTCAAATTAAACTTTCATTGGATGAAGTGCAGCATTTTGTTAACGTGGCATCGAAATGTGATTTTGATATCGACATCTGCTACAACAGATATGTTGTGGATGCAAAATCCTTTTTAGGTGTGTATGGCCTTGATTTGAATAAGGCGTTAACTGTGTCTTATGATGGATATAATGCAGAGTTCGAAGAACTCTTACGTGCCCAGGCTGTTGCTTGCTAAGAAAACGGCTGATTGACTCCCTATGTCGGATAGGTTACTATCTGATGTAGGGAGTTTTGTTTTTGGGAGTACGCGCGAAGCTGAGCAAAATACCACCAATAAGGCGATAAGCCACATCTTCACAGTCCGTTTGGAGGTTTTTTAGTTAGTTTCGCAGGATATGAAAGGAGGAGCGTATTATGGATATGGCTAAGGAAATGCAGAGAATTTCTGTGAGAGAGCTGGTGGAATTCCTTATGCGTGACGGTGATATTGATAACAGACATAAGGCTTCTCCCGAGAATGCAATGCAGGAGGGAAGTCGTATTCATCGCATGATTCAGCGGCGCATGGGAGCTGAATATCAGGCAGAAGTTTCCCTGAAATATCTGTATGAAACGGAGCATTATATTTTGTCCGTGGAAGGTAGAGCGGACGGTATTGTGGATACTTCTGATAGAATCATGATTGATGAGATAAAGGGAACCTATAGGGAGCTCTTCCGTATGAAGGAGCCGTTGGGGGTCCATGTGGCTCAGGCGAAGTGCTATGCCTATATGTACAGCCGGGCTTTTGATGAGGAAAAGCGTAAAAAAGGCATTGTGATACGCATGACCTACTGCAATATGGACACTGAAGAAATCAAGTATTTCGAAGAAAAGTGCAGTATTGTAGCAATAGAAGAGTGGTTTGAACAGCTACTGACGAATTATAAGAAGTGGGCAGATTATCAGTTTGAGTGGCGTATTCTCCGCAATCAGTCCATAAAGGATCTGGAATTTCCTTTCGAATACAGGGAAGGACAAAAGGAACTGGTTACTTATGTGTATCAGACAATTTATCATGGAAGAAAGCTCTTTTTGGAGGCACCCACCGGTGTGGGAAAGACCATATCTACTATATTTCCGGCAGTTAAAGCCATGGAGCGGAATATGGGAGATAAAATCTTTTATTTGACAGCAAAAACTATTACAAGAACGGTAGCGGACAATACATTCCGTATTTTGAGGGACAAGGGACTTAGGTTTAAGAGTATCGTTCTGACAGCCAAGGACAAAATCTGCTTTTGTGAGAAGCCGGAGTGTAATCCTGAGGCCTGTCCGTACGCAAAGGGGCATTTCGACAGAGTAAACGATGCTATGTATGATATGCTGATTCATGAGGAGAATTTCAGTAGGGAGAATATTGAGACTTATGCCCATAAGTATCAGGTATGTCCCTTTGAGTTTGCCCTGGATATGAGCCTTTATTCGGACGGAATCATCGGAGATTATAATTATCTTTTTGATCCTCATGTATATTTAAAACGTTTCTTTGCAGAGAACAAGAAGGGGAATTATCTCTTTTTGATTGATGAGGCTCATAATCTGCTGGAAAGAGGCAGAGAGATGTATAGTGCCACGGTTGTGAAAGAAGAATTTATGCAGCTACGACGTCATCTAAAGGAGGGACTGGAGAAGGAAAAGGGAAAAAAAGATGTTCTTTTTGCAGAAGGATATGCTTCGAAGATGGAAAAGCAGCTGGAAAAGTGCAATAAACAGTTGCTAGTTTTAAAGCGAGAGTGTGAAAACAGCTGTGTTGTGCAGGAAATTGACGCTTTTGTACTGCCACTGATAAGATTGGGAAGTATAATAGAAGGATATCTGGAAGAAAATGATGAAGGAAATGGAGAAATCAAGGAGGAGATTCTGGATTTATATTTCAAAATCAGTCATTTTTTGGAGATATATGAGCTTTTGGATGAAAAATATATAAAATACACACAACTGAGAGGAGACGGAAGCTTTTTGCTGAAGCTTTTCTGTGTAGACCCTTCGGGAAATTTGAAAGCATGTATGAAAAAGGGGAGAAGTACCATTTTATTCTCGGCGACACTTCTTCCTATTCAATATTACAAAGCTTTGCTGGGGGGAGATACGGAAGATTACGAAGTGTATGCAAAATCCGTGTTTAACATTAAAAAACGCGCGTTATTAATTTCGAGTGACGTAACAAGCAAATACACCAGACGTACAAACGAAGAATTTTACAAAATCGCACGATATATTGATGATATCATTCGTATGAAGCAGGGGAACTATATGGTGTTTTGTCCGTCCTATGCTTTTATGCAGGAGGTCTTCGATTGCTATCAGGAGTGTTTCGGGAGCGATGAGAAGGAATGCATCATGCAGACTGACTACATGAATGAAGCAGAAAGAGAAGCCTTTCTGGCACGCTTCGAAGGTAACGTGGATTTGGACCTTAATCAAAGCATCTTAATGGATATTGATATTGTTGACGAAAAAACGTTAATTGGTTTCTGCGTTCTGGGTGGAATTTTTAGCGAGGGAATTGATTTGAAGAACGATAGTCTGATTGGGGCCATTATTATCGGAACCGGTCTTCCGCAGGTATGCTTTGAACGGGAAATTTTAAAGGAGTATTTTGATGAACGTGACAACCTAGGATTTGACTATTCCTACAGATATCCGGGAATGAATAAGATCCTCCAGGCTGCGGGACGCGTAATCAGAACTGCGGAGGATATAGGAATCATTGCCCTTTTGGATGAGCGTTTTCTACAGGCATCTTATCAGAGACTGTTCCCAAGAGAATGGAGTGAATTCTCCGTTGTCAGAGGCGATACAGTAGGGGATAAAATTAGAGAATTTTGGGATAGTCATGTCTAACTAAGCATGTATTTTTTTACACTTTAATATTTTACGATACTTTCGCACGTTACTATGTAAAAATCGGGCTTTTGCCCGATTTTTATTTTGCTATAGTTTATATAACATAAAAATATTACAGTAAACAAATTATGTTTATCAAACATACATTCTTTTTCCAATAAAATTGATGGCATGACATTCAAAATTAATGAGATTGACGTCGCTGACACCTTAAAAACGACACGCGTGTATATGTGGATAACTATGTGGAAATTGTGGATTAAAATGTTAAAAGTGACATAAAAGCTGACAAAATCGGCATTTTTGGTATTAAACGCTCTTTTGCAAGCGAAATTGCAAAAAAACTAAGTTGGTCAATTAGGATATGTCAACAAGAGGATGTGTTATGGTAACCGTGGAAAATGTATATAAAAAACTACAATAAATGTGGTAAAATAGTAAAAAAGACTTATAAGAAAGTGGGATATGAAATATGTGGGCATATGAAACTGTTTTTTATCAAATCTATCCTTTGGGTTTTTGCGGGGCTCCCTTTGAGAATGGACCTGTGTGTAGTAAAGAGGAGATGGAGGTAGAACATAAGATTACAAAGGTTCTGGATTGGATTCCTCATATGAAGGAACTTGGAATCGGAGCAATATATTTTTCGCCGATATTTGAGTCGGATACCCATGGTTACAATACGAGGGATTATTGTCTTATTGATAGAAGACTGGGTACAAACGAGGATTTTAAGCAGGTGTGTGATACTTTACACGAAAATGGTATTCGGGTAGTCTTGGATGGTGTATTCAATCATGTGGGAAGAGGTTTCGGACCATTTTTGGATGTTGTGAAAAATAGGGAGAATTCACCATATGTGAATTGGTTTTACCGAATTGATTTTGGTGGGAATTCCCACTATAACGATGGCCTTTGGTATGAGGGCTGGGAAGGTAATTTCGATTTGGTAAAATTGAATTTGCAGAATGAAGATGTGGTAAATCACTTGCTTCAAAGTGTGGAGTACTGGATTGATTATTTCGGAATTGATGGTATCCGTCTGGATGTGGCATACAGTCTGGATGAGAATTTTGTGAGAAGGCTTCGCAGCTTCTGTGATAGTAAGAAGGAAGAGTTTTTCCTGGTGGGAGAGATGCTTCATGGTGACTATAATCGTTTAATGAATGATCAGATGCTGCATTCGGCAACTAATTATGAATGCTATAAGGGGCTTTACAGTAGCTTTAATAGCATGAATATGTTTGAGATTAATCATTCTCTTCTTCGCCAATTCGGACCGGAGAATTGGACCTTATACAAAGGAAAACATTTGTTGTCCTTTGTGGATAATCATGATGTTACCAGAGTAGCTACTATTTTATCCAATGAAAAGCATCTGCCTTTAATCTATGGATTACTCTTTGGCATGCCGGGAATTCCCTGCATATATTATGGAAGTGAATGGGGGGAGAGAGCGGATAAATCCCAAGGCGACCCGGCACTGAGACCTGCCTTTGATACACCACAGAAAACGGAGCTTACAGAGTGGATTGGAAAATTGGCACAAGTGAAGAAGAATTCTCATGGGCTTAACTACGGTGATTTTTCTTCTGTGGTACTCACCAACAGGCAGTGTGTATTCTCCAGAAATAGTGGTCAGGAGCGGGTGCTGGTGGCTATTAATGCGGATGAGAATGAATTCTTTGCGGGCTTTCATGTGGGAGCAGGGCAGGCAGAAGATCTACTGTCAGGAGAAATGGTTTCTCTAGAGGGTGGAATTTCTCTTGCACCATATAGTGTTAGATTTTTAAGAGTATAGCAATATACAGGAACGGCACTGCGTCTAAGCAGTGCCGTATAATTATACAATCTTATACTGTGACAGTAGCCTTGCCATTAATCGATAATAATGCATGTGATCATTATTCCAGGTTATCTTCTTGGTAACAGATTCCAGAGAAAGTACGCAGCGGGCACCGTTCTTGTCCCAGAATTTGATGTGGATGCAGGATATAATTCCCTGAGAACGCATCTGCTCGTAAACGATGTGATCCTTGCGTTCGATGATGGAAACATCATCAATCACCACATCTCCCTCAGCGTAGCTCTTTTTCCAGAATTCCCCATGAATATAATCCTGGGTCTCCTCGATAATCTCGGGGGAACATATCTGGATACCGGCTGTATGGGTGATTTTGGCACGTTCAAAGTTATATATGGTAATGCGCTCCGGCTCAAAGTTCTCAATATAGTCATTCAAAAGTCTGTCCATAGGATAGCTTTCGGAGTTATATACTCTGTCCATGATGATACACATCACATCGCCCATGGACATATCATCGCGGCTGTTGATGCAAGTAGTAAGGTTGGCAGTATTTTTTATCTGCTCTAATGAGCCATGCTTCTCTTCATCATATATAATATAGCGATTTCGTCCCTTTGCCTTTGCCAGATACACGGCATAATCAGCAAGGGTAAATAGATCCTTGTAGTTGTCTGCATCCTTTGGATAAGCAGCACAGCCGATGGAAAGGGTGATTACCGGCTGATTCCTTTTATTGTCAGGGAAGGTGGAACGGACAATGTTCTTTATGCTGCGCAGACGCTCTCTGGAATCCTCCAGATTGTATGCATCGTAAAATAGAATAAAGAATTCATCACCACCGATACGCCCGATAACACCACTATTGCCGATTTCAGCTTCCATAATAGAGGTGACCTTTTTCAGCAGGTCATCCCCGATCATGTGACCATAGGTATCATTAACCTTCTTAAAATAATCCACATCCACAATAGCAATACTTACATTCTGACGCTTCTCAATATCAACACAACGGATGGCACGATTGGTAATTGCGGATTTATTAAGTACGCCGGTCAGGGGATCAAGCTCTGCTTTGCGAATGCTTGCCTGGGAAGCCTCCAGAGTGCGGTGGATGTAACCTACAGAATAGCTACGAACGCCGTTTTCGTAGATGGAGGTTCCTTTTATATAGGTATATTTGGCATCCGAAGAGGTACCTAGCAAGTCGCCGTTAACTCTCAGTTCCAAGGTTCTGGCACTGTTTTGGAGTGAAAGGATAAATTGAGTCACGTCCTTTGCATTATCACAATGCTCTGTCAGAAGCTTTTCAAATTCGTCCAAGGATAGAGTGCTATCTTCGGAAGTAAAATCGAACTTGGAATAAATACAGACATCCCTTGTCTGTGGATCATAAATAAAGAAAGCATCCCCATACAGCTCCAATAACTTCGACTGTATCGCATATTTGGTGTTGGAGGCTTTCTCATCAGAAATCCATTTAGCAATATCAATAAGAGTCAGATGCATCTGGCCGGATATGGTTCCGGGTCTCATAGCTGCATAGAAGGGAATGACACTTCCGTCCAAAGCATTAAGACGCAGGATAAAGCTTTCGGCATAGAGCTTCTTGGTATACTCCAAGAACATGGGAAGGTCAGCATCGCAGACCAGCTTCTCAAAAGTATAATAAAGTCTGCTGTCATCCATATATGCATAAAAGCCGGTATCAGCAGACAATATGTCGAAAGTTTTCTGTTTGAATGTGATTTGAAATATGTCCTTTGCCATGAGTGTAACCCTTCTCTTTTGTTGGTAGCTTTTAGTATACTACATTTTTATCTATATTTCATCCTTGAATTTGCCGAAATAGTGTGCTTTTATACAAAAAAGCCGTCCTAAGATGATCTTAAGACGACTTAGATTATTTTCATATAGAATTCCCTCTCGGCAGGGGAGCTACTCTTTAGTTTGTATTGCGGACATCTACGAAGAGTCCGCTCTTTTTTAAGGCAGGTCTCAGTGCCAGATAGAAAAGGGATGCACAAATCACAGCGACAACGGCATTCACAAAAGTGGTAATGGAACTCATTTTGGCCAGTGCAGAGGAAATGTCCTGAGGAACACCGAGCAGGTACATTTTGTAAAAATAACCTACGATCGGGTCTGCGAAGATGTTGAATAACATACCACAGGCACTGGAGATAATGGTCGCTTTGGTAATGTATTTTGCATCATGGCTTTTGCTGAGCTTAAAGCCCTTGTGAGCAACGAGGCCGACAATAAGACCGATGCAGAGTTTTAAGAAAAAGGTTTTTGGGGCACTGGTTACGTAGCCTGTCATTAAATCAGCGATGGTCATTCCGATGGCCCCTGCCAGACCACCCGGAAGTCCTCCAAGCAGTAGTGCGGCCAATACGCAGAAGGTGTTTCCAAAGTGAAAGGCAGTTTTCTCCGGACCAACCGGAATGTCAAGTTTCATAAAGGCAAAGCCGATGTAGCAAAGTGCAGCCATCAGACCTACCTGAGCAATTTTTTTTCCATTCATATTAGTTCTCCTCATCTGAATTCTTGCATATATGCTGAGCATTATAATACACGGAAAGTGGCATTGCCAAAATATCCACTTTGGAGATTTTTGACCATGCCACTTAGAACGAATAGAAAAAACAGTTGACAAAAACCTGTGAAATAGCTATATTTTCTTTATATTGCAAAGGCAGAGAGAAAGAGGAGTACGGATTACCCCTTATCAGAGAGAGTGGCGGTTGCTGAGAGACCACTTTAAGGAAGGGATTCGGAAGGTAGCTTTTGAGCCGGTGTGCCGAGAAATAAATAGGTAGGTGCACTCGAGTTATCCCCGTTAACGGATAAGGCTTTTATTTAGAAGTCACTGAGGCAGCGTATGCTGTGAACAAAGGTGGTACCGCGTTACGAGATTAGACGCCCTTTGCTGAGGAAGCTCGGCAAAGGGCTTTCTTTTATGTAGAAAGGAGATTGTATGAGCAAAGAACTTGCAAAAACCTACGATCCCAAGGGGATTGAGGACAGACTTTATGAAAAGTGGTTAGAGAAGAAGTACTTCCATGCAGAAGTAGATCACAGTAAAAAACCTTTTACTATTGTGATTCCGCCTCCAAACATTACCGGACAGCTTCACATGGGTCACGCACTGGACAACACCATGCAGGATATTCTGATTCGTTTTAAGAGAATGCAGGGGTACAATGCACTATGGCAGCCGGGTACGGACCACGCAAGTATCGCAACCGAGGTTAAGATTATCGAGAAGTTAAAAGAAGAAGGCATCGACAAGTGGGAGCTTGGTCGTGAGAAATTCTTAGAGCGTGCATGGGACTGGAAGAAGGAGTACGGCGGACGTATTATTTCCCAGCTTAAGAAGCTTGGTTCATCCTGTGATTGGGACAGAGAACGCTTCACCATGGACGAGGGCTGTAACAAGGCCGTTACCGAAGTATTCGTGAAGATGCATGAGAAAGGGTATATCTACAAAGGTTCCAGAATTATCAATTGGTGTCCTGTATGTAACACCTCTATCTCTGATGCAGAGGTAGTTTATGAGGAGCAGGCAGGTCATTTCTGGCACATTAAGTATCCTATTATGAACGAGGACGGAACTCCGTCAGATACTGAGTTTTTAACCTTTGCAACCACCAGACCGGAGACCATGCTTGGTGATACCGCTGTGGCAATCCATCCGGAGGATGAGAGATATCAGCATTTAATCGGTAAGAGTGTGATGCTTCCTATCGTGGGAAGAGTTATCCCTGTTGTTACCGATACCTACGTAGACAGAGAGTTCGGTACTGGTGTAGTTAAGATTACTCCGGCACATGACCCTAATGACTTTGAGGTAGGGAAGAGACATGACCTTCCTATCATTAACGTAATGAATGATGACGCTACCATCAATAAGAATGGCGGCAGGTTCGAAGGCATGGACCGCTACGAAGCAAGAAAAGCCATTGTAAAAGAATTAGATGAAATGGGCTTACTTGTGAAGATTGAAGACCACGCTCACAATGTAGGTACCCATGATAGATGTAAAACTACTATCGAGCCTATGGTTAAGGCACAGTGGTTCGTAAAGATGGATGAGCTGATTAAGCCGGCAGTGGAAGCTGTAAAGAGTGGTGATATCAAGTTAATTCCTGAAAGAATGGACAAGGCATACTACAACTGGACCGACAATATCCGTGACTGGTGTATCAGTCGTCAGCTGTGGTGGGGACACAGAATTCCTGCGTACTACTGTGATGAGTGTGGTGAGATTACTGTTTCAAGAACCGCTCCGGATACCTGTCCTAAGTGTGGATGCAATCACTTGACCCAGGACCCGGATACCTTAGATACCTGGTTCTCTTCAGCACTTTGGCCTTTCGAGACCTTAGGCTGGCCGGATAAGACAGAGGACCTTGAGTATTTCTATCCTACCGATGTACTTGTTACCGGTTACGATATTATTTTCTTCTGGGTAATCCGTATGATTTTCTCAGGGTTTGAGCAGATGGGTAAGAAGCCGTTCTCAACCGTACTTTTCCACGGTTTGGTAAGAGATAGTCAGGGACGTAAGATGAGTAAGTCTCTGGGTAACGGTATTGATCCTCTTGAGGTAATCGACCAGTACGGTGCGGACGCACTTCGTCTCACCTTAATCACCGGTAATGCACCGGGTAACGACATGCGTTTCTACTATGAGAGAGTAGAAAACAGCCGTAATTTTGCTAATAAGGTATGGAATGCATCCCGTTTCATTATGATGAATATGGATGGTAAGGAAGTAACCGCTCCGAAGGCAGGGGAGCTTGCTCCTGTGGATAAGTGGATTCTTTCTAAGTTAAATACTTTAGTTAAGGATGTAACCGAGAACATGGAATCCTTCGAGCTTGGTATTGCAGTTCAGAAGGTTTATGACTTTATCTGGGATGAGTTCTGCGACTGGTACATCGAGATGGTTAAGCCTCGTCTTTATAATTCTGACGATGTAGTTAGCCAGAACGCAGCACTTTGGACCTTAAAGACCGTTCTTATCGATGCACTTAAACTTCTTCATCCTTATATGCCATTTATTACCGAGGAAATCTTCTGTACTCTTCAGAGTGAAGAAGAGTCCATTATGATCAGTAAGTGGCCGGAATTCGCAGAGGAGAGAAAATTTGCAAAGGACGAGAAGGACATCGAGACCATCAAGGAAGCGGTTCGCGGCATCCGTAACATCCGTACTGAGATGAACGTAGCTCCAAGCCGTAAGGCACTTTGCTATGTAGTCAGTGAAAGCGAGGACATTCGCGCAACCTTCACCGAGGGTAAGCTGTTCTTCGCATCCCTTGCTTATGCAAACGAAGTAATCGTTCAGAGCGACAAGACCGGTATCGCAACCGACGCGGTATCTGTAATGATTCCGGGTGCAACTGTATACATTCCTTTTGCAGAGTTGGTTGACATTGCACAGGAAATCGAGCGTCTTCAGAAGGAGAAGAAGCGTCTGGAGGGAGAGCTTAATCGTGTAAACGGTATGCTTGCCAACGAGAAGTTCATTTCCAAGGCACCTCAGGCAAAGATTGATGAGGAAAAGGAAAAGCTGGCAAAATATACACAGATGATGGAACAGGTAACTGAACGTTTAGCTCAGCTTAGCTAAGCACAAAAGAAAAAGGGGATAAAACTATGGCAAGAAGAAGTGGAGCAGTAGGTGGTGCATTTGGCAGTGGCAGCAGACCATCCGGCCCACCAAGGCAGCCAAGAAGGGAAAGACCTACACCTCCGCCACCACCGGGGGGACATCATGGACCCAGACCGCCAAGACATAATAGACCGGTTTACAGGCCGGCAAGGTCCGGCAGACCACCAAGAAAGGCAAGCTGCCTTAGTTATATTATAGCTATTGTGTTTGTCGTGGTGGTGATTATGATGGTTTTTAAGTAAGGGCAGAGGGGCTGTCGCAATAGTGCGATGGCCCCTTGACCTAGGTTACAGGAAGAAGGAGTTGTACTTGAAAAAACAGATAATTGGAAGTTACGACGAAGCAGTAGAATATATTATGAGTACTCCAAAGTTCACTACCAAGAACAGTATGGAGGACACCAAAGCCTTTTTGTGTAGATTGGGCAATCCGGACAGGAAGCTTAAGATTATCCATGTGGCGGGAACAAACGGAAAGGGTTCTACCTGCTCCTATATGAAGAGTATTTTAGAGGCAGCTGGGAAGAGGATTGCACTGTTTACCTCACCTCATCTCGTGGATGTGAGAGAGCGATTCCGTATCGGAAGCGAGATGGTGTCAGAAGTAGTCTTTTACAATGCTTTTATACGTGTATATAATGCTTTGGATTGGGACTCCTTGGAAAAAGAAGGAGGATATCATCCTACCTTTTTTGAATATCTGTTTTTTATGGCGATGCTTATTTTTTCTGAGGAAGAGATTGATTATTGCATTTTGGAAACAGGACTGGGTGGCAGACTGGATGCTACCAACAGTGTGGAAAATAAGGTGCTCAGTGTGATTACCAGAATCAGTCTGGAGCATGTGGAATACCTTGGTAACAGTATCGGTGAAATCGCAGGGGAAAAGGCCGGAATTATTATGAACAGAGTTCCGGTGGTGTTCTCCGATGTGGAGCAGGAAGCCACAAGGGTTTTCTTAGAGAAAGCAAAAGAATTGTCGAGCCCTGCTTATCCTGTGTCTAAAAATGACTACAGGGTGCTAAATTTGCGAAACAAAAGCATTGATTTTTCTTATGTTTCTCGTTATGATAAAAATGTGTGTACTACGCTTTGTTTACATACTATTGCACACTATCAGGTGGAGAATTGTGCACTGGCACTGAGAGCAGTGGAGATTTTAGACACTGCCCATGAGATTACCGTGCAACAGATATACAAGGGCGTAGAGAATTGCTTTTGGGAAGGGCGCATGGAGGAAGTATTACCGGACACGTTTGTGGACGGTGCTCACAATGAGGATGGTATCAGAGCGTTTCTGGAGACAGTGGCTCAGGATGGACATCGGGGGAAGAGAACACTTCTTTTCAGTGTTGTAGCAGATAAAGATTATAGGAAAATGATTGGGGCAATCGGCCGGTCAGGTCTTTTTGACAAGCTGGTGGTTGCGCGTTTGAATACTAGCAGAGCTGCTTCTTTTGAGGATTTAGAGGTGCTTTTGCAGCAAGTGACGGCTTATCATGGAGAGCATTATGAAGATGTAATCAGTGCTTTCGAGAGCTGTCTTAACCGCAGAGAGGAAGGCGAGCGGATTTATGTAGCCGGCTCTTTGTATTTGGTTGGTGAAATAAAGGAGTTTTTAGGTAATGATTAATTTCGAAGAAGAGTTGAAGAAATTTCATCCCAGCCTTGAGGTAGAGGATGTTAGTGATGCAATTTATAATCAGGATTTAACGGATATGGCAGATTTGGTTGTGAAAATAATCAGAGAAACCAAAGAAGCAGAAGAATAGTACTGCGTATTTTGGAGGATTTATGTTTTGTTATAATTGTGGCTGCCATTTATCCGAGCATGATTTCTGTACCTCCTGCGGTGCGGATGTGGGACAGTATAAGAAAGTAATGTATAGTGCCAACAGGTACTATAACGACGGCTTGGCGAAGGCAAAGGTTCGTGATCTGTCAGGGGCGATTTCCAGCCTGAGACAGTGTTTGAAATTTAATAAAAATCATATCGAGGCAAGAAATCTTCTCGGCCTTGTTTACTTTGAAATGGGCGAGGTAGTGGCTGCCTTAAGTGAGTGGGTAATCAGTAAGAATATGCAGCCGGAGAAGAATATTGCGGATGATTATATCAGCAGGGTTCAGTCGAATGGTTCCAGGTTAGAGTCCATTAATCAGACCATTAAGAAGTACAATCTGGCACTTGCTTACTGTCAGCAGGACAGTAAGGATTTGGCGGTAATTCAGCTGAAAAAGGTACTTTCTTTAAATACAAAGTTCCTTCGTGCACATCAGCTGTTGGCACTTCTTTACATTGACAGTGAGCAGTGGGAGAAGGCGAAGCGTGAGCTGAATAAGTGCATGGATATTGACCGTAACAACACCATTACCCTTTCTTATATGAAAGAGGTGGACATGATGCTGGCACCGGATGAAAACGGTCGAAGCATTAAGCGGAAGAATGATGAGGCAGTTCGCTTCCAATCAGATAACGAGATGATTATCCAGCCTACTCATTTTGCTGAAGGTTCCAAGGGTGGCGCCGGTACGTTACTTAATATTGTAATCGGCCTTATAATCGGTATTGCTGCAATGTACTTTTTGGTGATTCCCTCTGTGAAGACCAATGTGCAGAATGATATGCAGGCAAAGGTAACGGATATCAGTAATCAGGTAGATGCTAAGAATGCTACCATTGCTGAGCTGGAAAGTAAGATTGCGGATTTGGAGAATCAGACCCAGCAGCTGAATAAGGAGTTGGAGGCTTATGTAGGTACTGATGGCACCTTAGAGAGTATGGAGAAGCTCCTTCAGGCTGCCAATGTATATATTTCTCTGCAGGATTATGTGCAGACTGCGGATCTTTTAGAGCAGATTCGTGGGGAAGTGGTACTGGAGGAGACGTCCCAGTCTTTCCAAGACTTATTTAACGGACTTCTGACGATGGTAGGACCTCAGGTGGCTGTAATCAGCTATGATGAGGGCTATGCGGCATATGAAAACAGGGACTATGAAACCGCTATTCCTCTTCTGGAGAAGACGGTAATGTACGATGAGACCCATGCCAACGGCTGGTATTATCTTGCCCAATCTTATCGAAATACGGAAGCTGTGGAAAAGGCTTTAGAGGCTTATGCCAAGGTAATTGAGCTGGTACCTGACAGTGACAGGGCGAGCCGCTCCCAGAGATACATTAATGATTTAAAAGAATAATAAATTACGAAAGAAGACATGTAGCAATGCTGCATGTCTTCTTTATTTCCCGAAAATATCTGAAAAGGAGGCATTTATGGAGGAGTTCAAGGTGATAGATCGGTGCCTGATGGTGAGGATGCCGGAGGAAATTGATCATTACAAGTCGTCGTACATATGTGAAGAAACGGATAAAAGGATTATGAGGGAGAATGTGGACCATGTGGTGTTTGATTTTGAGGAGACAAGATTTATGGATTCCTCGGGAATCGGCATCCTGATGGGACGGTACAAGAAGATGCAGTTTATAGGTGGGAAAGTATTGATAATTCATCCGGACAAGCTGATTACCAGAATGCTGCATATGGCGGGAATCAGCCGTTATATTGAGATTATGGAGTAAGGAGGCATAAGAGAAATGAGAAATGAAATGTGTTTAGAGTTTGAAGCCATTGCGGTGAATGAAAGTCTTGCAAGAGTTGCCATTGCAGCCTTTGTAGCACCACTGAATCCTACTCTTGAGGAGCTTTCGGATATTAAAACAGCAGTTAGTGAAGCGGTAACCAATGCCATTATCCATGGCTATGAGAACTGGCAGGGCTATGATGTAGAAAAGAGAAGTGTGCCTGTAAAGTTCCCCATACATCCCGGCAGGGTTACTATGAAATGCCGTTTGGAGGAGGGGTATCTTTTTGTAGAAATTGGTGATAAGGGCAAGGGAATCCGGGATATTGAGAAGGCGATGGAGCCCCTTTATACCACCAGACCGGAACAAAACCGTTCCGGAATGGGATTTGCATTCATGGAGGCATTTACAGATGATTTGGAGGTGGAAAGTACCCCGGGAGAGGGAACCACCGTGTATATGAAAAAGAAAATGGATAGTGGGAACTGGATTAAAGAAGCTTAGGAGGGGCAATGGAAGAGATATCAGTACTTCTTGCAAAAGCACACGCTGGTGACGTAAATGCCAGAGAGTTACTGATAGAGAAAAACCTGGGGCTGGTTCATGCAGTGGTTTCCCGTTTTTTAGGACGAGGTGTGGAACGGGAGGATTTATTTCAGATTGGTGTAATAGGACTGATGAAGGCAATAGACCGCTTTGACTTATCCTATGATGTAAAATTCTCCACTTATGCAGTGCCGCTGATTACGGGAGAGATTAAGCGGTTCTTTAGAGACGACGGTCCGGTAAAAATCTCCAGAAGTATTAAGGAACAGGCTTACCGGGTGCAGAAGGCAAGAGAGGCCTTGCAGGGGAAGCTTGGGACGGAGCCTACTTTGAAGGAGCTTGTAGCAGAAACGGGCTTGTCTTTGGATGAAGTCATCGTGGCTCTGGAAGCCGGGGGACCGGTGGAGTCGTTGTATGCACCTGCCTATGGGGAGGAGAAGGACTCCGCATATTTGGTAGACACCATCCGCAGCACGGATAACGGGGAGGAGAAAATGCTGAATCATATGCTGTTGGGAAGTCTCTTGAATGGGCTTGCGCCCAGGGAGCGGCAGATGATTGTACATAGATATTTTGAAAATAAGACCCAATGTCAGGTGGCACAGCTTCTGGGAATGAGCCAGGTACAGGTCAGTCGTATGGAGAAAAAGGTGCTGCTGCATATGCGGAAAGAAGCCGGGGAGGACATTCATTAAGATTTTATAAAAAACATTTATTTCCACTTCCCTTAAAGACATTTTTCGACTAGAATAGAGAAAAATGTGTATGAGAGTAAGAGGAGATAGAATGGATTATAATGCAGTAGAGAGAGACGAGCTTTTGGCGAAGGAAAGAGCAAAACGCCTTAAACGAAAAAGAACATTAAATTCCATACTGGCATTTGTGGTATGTATGGTTGTATTTATTGTGGTAATGGTATTATGTGTTGTGGGCTATATCTGGGTAGATGAAGCATTACAGGATAATCTGTCTACAGCGATTCAGGTCGACCAACAGGCACAGATTGAAGCTGCGGGAGAAGTGGCGGTTACCTATACCGAATCTCAAATCGAAGAGCTGATTGTAGCTGCGAAAGCAGAGGGAGAGCTGGAAGGAGCAGACAAAATTCTGGAGACTTTACAGACCTCATTGTCCGAAGGAAAGTCGGTAGCGGAGGTACTGAGACCTCTCTACGCTGACCAGTTGATTGTGGTCAGTGGAGGTAAGTATAATTTTGTACCCATTGATAAATCTTTAAAGATGCATAGCTACGTGGCGGAGAATCTGACAGTAAATGAGAACGGCTTCTATGAGTATGTGGAGAACGGTCAGCTGGTAAGTCACAAGGGTATAGATGTATCCAAGCATCAGGGGGAAATTGATTGGGCACAGGTTGCGGCAGACGGCGTGGAATTTGCATTTATCCGTGTAGGAAATCGAGGCTACGGTTCGGGACTGATTGTGCTGGACGAGCAGTTTGAGAGTAATATTAAGGGTGCTACAACTAACGGAATTAAGGCCGGAGTATATTTCTTCTCACAGGCAACAACGGAGGAAGAGGCGATTGAGGAAGCGAATTTTGTTCTGGAGAACATTGCTCCTTATAAGATTGAGTGTCCTGTGGTTGTAGATGTGGAGAAGGTAAGCGATAGTCAGGCTCGTATGAATCTGATTACCAAGGAGCAGAGAACCGCTAATGTGAAGGCTTTCTGTGAGACCATTGCAGCGGCGGGCTATACCCCTATGATTTATCATAATATGGAGATGGCGACCATGTTTCTGGATATGAGTCAGTTAGAGGATTACCAGAAATGGTTTGCTTATTATAATAATCAGGATTTCTATTATCCCTATGCTTATGATGTTCTGCAGTATTCTGACAAGGGTAAGGTTAGCGGCATCAGCGGCGATGTGGATTTGAATATTTCCTTTCATCTCTGGGAGTAGCCCCAATAAAATTATCCATGTTTTGGAGATTTTCTTCAAAACATGGATTTTTTTTTATTTCATTGCACATAATACCTGCATCAGGAGGATTAGATTATGCAGGTGAAAACTATCGTTTATCTAAAATGTAATCGAAGCAGTGAGGTTTACCGCCCCAAGGTGTATCTGGAGGATGTAGCCAGTGTTTACAGCTCAGACCCGGCAGTGACTGCTACCTGCAAGGCATTGACCGTGTATCGTTTTACCAAGAAAAATGAAACAAAGGCGGTACTTAGTGTAATCCATTTGATTGCTTTGATTGAAAAAGAATGTCCCAATGTGCACGTGATGAGCGTTGGAGAGAATGATGTGGTTGTGGAATACATGGCGCAGCCTCCTGCAAATGATTGGAAGCAGAAGTTGAAAATCGGCTTGGTGTGCGCAGTATGCTTTTTCGGAACTGCCTTTACCATTATGGCATTTCATAATGATATTGAAATCAGTGGTGTGTTTGAACGTATCTATGAAATGTGGCGTGGACAGGTGGACAATGCAATCAGTGTGCTGGAGATTGCCTATAGTGCAGGGTTGGCAGCGGGAATTGTGGTGTTCTTCGGACATATCGGTAAGATGAAGCTGACCAAGGATCCGTCGCCTATTCAGGTTTCCATGAAGAACTATGAAAAGGATGTGGACTATACGGTGATTGAATCTGCGGGACGTAACGGAATGGAGCTGGAAGAGTAAAATGGAAGGGTTATTGTTGTGTTTCTGTATGTTTTGCTTTGGGGCATTGGCATCGGCCGGTGTATTTACTGTACTTAGCAGTATCAGTCTGGTTCCAAGATTTGCAGGTAAAACAAGAACGGCAGGAGAAATACGGCTTTATGAGAATATGATAATCCTGGGGACTATCTGGGGCGGTATAACAAGTCTTACGGAAAGACCCTTTCAGATAGGATTGCCGGGGTGGCTCAATATGCCTTTGCTTATTGTGATAGGTGTGTTCAGTGGGATGTTTGTAGGATGTATTGCGCTGGCGATTGCGGAAATGCTGGACAGTT
This sequence comes from Lachnospiraceae bacterium, assembly GCA_017467845.1. Classification (GTDB taxonomy): domain Bacteria; phylum Bacillota; class Clostridia; order Lachnospirales; family Lachnospiraceae; genus Acetatifactor. Next base: position 20,302 of record JAFUKH010000040.1, read on the forward strand.
TTCCCATTTTCTTCCGGCGCATTAAGCTAAAAAGGGGGATTGCAGTAATGGTGTTTTTTATTGCATTGGGTAAGCTATGCGGTTCGCTGGTATATTTTATGATGAAATGATAGGAGAGATTTAAGTATGACATTGTCAGATAGTGAAAAACAGGAATATGCGGAATATGTGAAGGAAGTCACACCTACTCACAATCTATGGATGCAGATGCTTAGGGCATTTGTGGTGGGTGGAATCATCTGCGCCATGGGACAGTTTATTTTGAATGTGGCTACGGATTATTTTGAACTGGAGAAGGATGTGGCAGCTTCCTGGTGTTCCCTGATTTTGGTGTTGGAATCTGTGCTTCTTACGGGATTCAACATTTATCCTAAGATTGTAAAATGGGGTGGTGCCGGTGCTCTGGTGCCTATTACCGGCTTTGCCAATTCTGTGGCTGCTGCAGCTATTGAATATAAAACAGAGGGACAAGTCTTTGGTATCGGTTGTAAGATATTCACCATTGCAGGACCGGTGATTTTATATGGGATTTTCTCAAGCTGGGTGCTTGGACTTTTATACTGGATTTATACCATACTTTGATGGGAGTGGCTTAGGCCACTCCTCTTTTTGGTAGGAACTTTTACCCAAAAAGTCAAGCGCCCATTCCTTTTCTGTGCTAGTATGTAATTACGGTACCGGAATCAAGGAGGAAAAACGTGAGTAAGGTAGAGTTACTTGCAAATGCACTGGAATACATAGAACTGCATCTGGTGGAAGATATGAAGACGGAGGATATTGCCAAGGCGGTATTCTGCTCAAAATCTACGCTGGAGAAGCTTTTTCAATCCATTAATCATATAAGTATTCATGATTATGTAATGCGACGCAGGATGAATAAGGGAGCGAAGCTTCTGTTTCAGAATGAGGAGCTCAGTATTTTGGATGCAGCATTGCAGGTGGGGTATAGTAGTCACGAATCCTTCACAAGAGCTTTTAAACAAGTGTGGAACTGTAATCCTTCGGAGTTTCGGGGACGTGCCCGGTATAGCGAGATTTTTCCGAGATTATATCCACCAATAGAATGTGGAGATGAGTATATGATGAATAGAAGACATGTAGATATCAGTGAGCTGTATGATTTGATTGTTGAGAGAAAGAATTGCTATTATATTTGCAGTGACATTAAGAGACTGGTTCCCATTAACGAAATCAGTCATAAGGCGGGGGATTTAGCTATTTTAGAGTCGTTGAACCGTTTGAATGATGCAGCAGGGGGAGAGGATGTAGTCTTCCGTATCGGCGGTGATGAATTTGTGCTTTTGACTGCAAGTGAAGATAAGGCGTATGCAGACGGTCTTGTAGAGAAGATTCTCGCAAAGAACGGAGAGACCTTCCGTTATGAAGATATGGATATTCCGTTAAGTCTTTATGCAGTGCCTTCGAAGCTGGAGTTGAAGCAGGTGAAGTACAACGAGGTATTCAGACAGCTTCATGAGACAATTCAGGAGAATAAAGAAGACTAAGGAGTGACAACTACTTTATTATTTAGCGGATTCCGGCGTCCTCGCATGTAGTAGTTGATGAGGCGCGAGGTACTGCCGGGTATCTGGAAGTGTGAAAAATATGCTTAGACACTATTTTTCTCTGAAAAGTATGAATATGAATTGAAAAAGTAACTGTACAGACTATTTTTTGTCAGAGATACCACATTTGGGGAGAATGGGTATCTCTGACATTTTTTTTGAATAGAAGGTACTATTTAGAGATTTTATGATAGTAAAATGTGTGGAATAAGTATCTCTTGACGATATTGAAGGTATCAGATACCCATTGGTATTAATTGAAAGAAGTGCTTGACTTTTGGAGAGAGGCTAGTAAACTAATCTTATAATCAATAATGAAGGAGGCGAGGATTATCTACAAAGAAATGCAAAAAGAATACGAGCGATTGGAAAAGAGAATTGCTCAAGTAAAGCAAGAGTTAACTGCTTTGCCGGAAGGGAAGTTGATCTGTGCCCAAGGGAACAATTGTTATAAGTGGTATGTCAGTGATGGACATCATAAGACTTACCTTCCCAAGCGAGAACGCAGGTTGGCAGAACAGTTGGCATATAAGAAGTATCTAACGCTTTTATTGGAGGAAATGGAGCATGAGAAAATGGCGATATCATTTTATCTGCGGCACCATTCTTCAGGGAGAAACAAATTTACACATCTGCTTAAGGAACAGGCTGGTTACCGAGAGCTTCTATCACCTCATTTCAAATCTGCATCACAAGAATTGTCTGATTGGATGCAAACTCCTTATGAGAAAAATCTAAATTATCCTGAATATTTGATTCATGAAACAATTGATGGAAACTTTGTGCGCTCTAAGTCCGAGGCGATGATTTATCATGCCTTGTATCTGCATAAAATTCCCTTTCGATATGAGTGTGCACTTACGGTTGGTGGAGAGACTTATTATCCGGATTTTACGATTCTGCATCCGAGGACGGGAAAGACGTATTATTGGGAACATTGTGGACGTATGGATGATGAAAATTATTCTCAGAGAGTGTTTTCCAAGCTACATTCTTTCAATGTACATGGTATTATGCCGGGGGTACAGCTGATTGTTACTTATGAAAGTGGGAAGTATCCGTTGCGACAGTTCGAAATCGAAGAAATAATAGAGAAATATTTCTTGTAGAGTATCCCAAGGGTTATTCTTTTGCAGGAGATACTCAAAAGTGATAAATGAATAACCTTAAAGAGGGAATTAGTAAATTTTCAATGAGAAAATGTATATAGATACCACATTTGGGCAGAATGGGTATCTATGTATAAAAACAGTTTCGGAGATACTGAAAAGGCTGTTTTATTGGGGAGAAATAGCAAATAGAGTATCTTCGTCAAAAAAGAGATTATGTGGATACTGGGTAAGTATAAACAAGGCAAGTTTTAATTGGGAGACTCTGATAAGCAGTTGCAAAATGCTTTGCTCGTGCAAGCAGAGAAAGTGTTTTATGCGCTGCCATATATAAAAGAACAGCAATCTTCCTTGAGATGCTGTTCTTAAGAAGCAAATTAGTACTTATTTAGCGGATTCCACCGTCCGCGCGCATAATGAATGATAAAGAGGACGAAGAGGAGCATATTGTGGGCAATCATGCATGCCCATGCAGCTACCAGTCCCATTTCCAGAAGCTGGGTACAAATGAAGGTTCCTATGATGCGGATTCCCCACATGCCGATGATGTTGAAAATAAAGGGGACAATTGTCTTACCAACACCTTGCAGCATACCTTCGATAATGATGGACACTCCATAAAAGGGCTCTGATACGGCAACCATGCGAAGAACGATAGAGCCGAGAAGGATGACCTGAGTATCCTTGGTAAAGAGGTTCATCATTGCCGGTGCGAAGATAAAGAGGAGTCCACCGGAAATAATCATTAGGAGAACTTCGATAAGAATAATCATCTTGGCAAGGTCTTTCATGCGCTGTTTGTCTTTTGCACCGTAGGCATTGCCGGCCAGGGTGGCGGCAGCAGTCTGCATACCATAGCCCGGGATGTAGAATGCGGACTCTACGGTATTGGCAATGGTGTGTGCTGCGGTAGAGATCTCGCCCAGGGAATTAATCATGGAGGCAAAAAATACATAGCCAAGGGACGTTCCAAAACGTTGTAACATATTGGGAAAAGCCACCTTTAAGCAGGGGCGTAATATCTCCTTGTCCGGCTTAAAGCTTTGCCCTTTGGGGGAAAGCATGGGATGTCGCCAAAGCTTAACCGTAATGGCAACACCGCCGAAGGTAAAGGCGATGGCACTTGCGATGGCAGCACCGATAACTCCTAAATTCACACCATATATTAATATGCAATTCAGAATCACATTTATAATATTCACCCAGATCCCAATCAGCATAGGAGTCTTGGTGTCTCCGGCGGCACGTAGTGCTGTGCCGAAGATGATGGTAGCTGCTCTGGGCAGCATAGGTGTATATAGAATGAAAAAGTAAGTGGCGGAGAGCTTCTGAATAGATGGATCCACCTGCATCCATACCGGAACCATACCACTTAAAGAAAGGGTCAGTATGGTAAATAAGATACCGGATACCAGCGTTGCCAGAACTGCCTGGGATACCACCCGGGAAGCAAGCTTTTCATCATCTGCGCCGTACGCTTTGGCGATAATGGACAGAAAGCCTACGGCAAGCGCTGAGATGGTACTTCCCACCAGCCAGTTGACGGTGGTAGTAGCACCTACTGCAGCGGTAGCGGAGGTTCCCAGACTTCCTACCATGGCGGTGTCAATATATTGTACTGCGGTCTGCATCAGCTGTTCCAACATGGTGGGCCATGCCAGAGAGAAGATGACCGGTACCATTGCAAATTGGGATTGGTTTTTCTTTGTGTCAGTCATGGAATACTCCCTAAAATGTAACAGTTCAGGCGCGCCATTCGCAAAATCACGCCTGCACGGGTTGTCTGAACTGTTACAAGATAATCGTTTTAGCTTAGAAAGTCTATCATTTTCGGTAGGAAAAGTCAACGAAGCATGGTAAGATAGTCATAAGTATTATCTAGGAGGATGCGACTATGCTTTTGATTAGAAATGGTAATGTACATGATGCGATTCATGCAGAAGTAAAGTTGATGGATATTTTGGTAGAGGATGGCAAGATTGCCGCTATGGGAGCCGGGCTTGATATTCCGGCAGGAGCAGAGGTCATCGATGCTACGGGCAAAGAGGTATATCCGGGCTTTGTGGAGGCTCACGGACATATTGGTCTGGACGGCTACGGTATCGGATATGAGGGCTGCGATTATAATGAAATGAATGACATTGTTTCCCCGCAGCTTCGCGGGATTGATGGCGTAAAGCCTCAGGAGCCTACCTTCCTTAAGGCAGCAGAGGCAGGCGTTACTACCGTGTGTGTTGGACCGGGAAGTGCTAATGTACTGGGTGGAACCTTTACCGTGATTAAGACGGTAGGTAATTCTGTGGATGAAATGCTGGTACGTGATGGTGTAGCAATGAAATGTGCCTTTGGCGAGAATCCAAAGAGATGCTATCGCGATAAGAAGGATTCTACACGTATGTCTACGGCGTCCCTCCTTCGTGAGATGCTTTTTAAGGCAAGAGAGTATATGGAGAAGAAGGAAGCGGCAGGAGATGACATTTTCAAGAAGCCTGCTTTTGATATGAAGATGGAGGCGTTAATTCCGGTAATTAAGGGGGAAATTCCCTTAAAGGCCCATGCTCATGCAGCAGTGGATATTATCACGGCTCTTCGTATTGCCAGAGAATTTGGTGTGAAGATTACCTTAGAGCATGTAACGGAAGGACATTTGATTGTGAAGGAACTAGTGGAGGCAAATGTTCCTCTTGCGGTGGGTCCTACACTTACCAATGCATCTAAGTTTGAGCTTCGTAATAAGAGTTGGACTACTCCGGGCATTCTTGCAGCTGCAGGTTGTCAGGTATCCATTATCACCGATTCACCGGTAATCAATCAGGAGTATCTTCCTCTTTGTGCAGGTATGGCGGTGAAGGCAGGAATGGATCCGTTTAAAGCATTGCAGGCCATTACCATTAATCCGGCAAAGCATGCGGGCGTAGCTGACAGAGTGGGTTCTTTAGAGGTAGGAAAGGATGCGGATGTCGTTATCTGTGACGGCTGTGCCTTTGAGGTATCTACGAATGTGGAATGTGTGCTTATTGACGGTAAACGTATAGGAGAATAACCATGGGATTTTGTATTAACAAAGGGGATTTCGTAAAGCTGGTCTACAGTGAGAAGGAGACGGAGGCCGTAAAGTATGCGGTGAACAGTCTTCGCAGAGATTTGATGCGTGTACTGGATGCAAAGATTAATGCAGATGTAAATCTCCCCATGAAGGAAATTTACGTGGGAACTGCCCGGGTGGCAGATTATGCGGTATGTTGTGAAGAGGGACCAAAGGAAGCTTTTACCGTTAAGGTGGTGGGAGAAGCTTTATATATCTGTGGAGCGGATCGCAGAGGTACTATCTATGGAATCTACGATTTCTGCCAGAACATGCTGGGAGTATCCCCATGGTATTTCTTCGGGGATGTGCCGGTGAAGGAGAAGCTTTCCATAGAACTGCCGGAGGGGTATGAAAAGACGGACTATCCATCCATTGAATATCGTGGAATCTTTATAAATGATGAGGAAGAATTGGAGCACTGGGTACAGCGTTATATGGGTGAGGAAACCATCGGTGTGAAGACCTACGAGCATATTTTTGAGCTGCTTCTTCGTTTGAAACTAAACTATATCTGGCCTGCCATGCATGTGAATTCCTTCAACATCAAGCAGGAAAACGGAGCACTTGCCAATCGTATGGGAATCGTAGTGGGAACTTCCCACTGCGATATGTTGATGCGCAGTAACAATAGAGAATGGAAGCCTTGGATTGCGAAGAAGGGGTACGAAGGCGTGGAGTATGACTATTCCATCCCTGGAAGAAATCGTGAGATTTTGCAGGAATACTGGAGGGAAAGCGTAGAGCAGAACAAGGATTTTGAAGTAAGCTATACCCTTGGTATGCGCGGTATTCATGATTCAGGCTTTGAGGTACGCGGGCTGGAAGGTAAGGCCGGGGAAGAGCTTTTAAAAGCGAAGATACAGCTTCTTTCGGACGTTATGACCTATCAGTATCAGATGCTGGGAGATGTACTCCGGAAGAAAACACAGATGAATTTTGTACCCTACAAAGAGGTACTTGAATTGTATGATAATGGGCTGGAAGTGCCGGAGGATATGACCTTGATCTGGGTAAATGATAACTATGGTTATGTGCGCAGATATCCGGGAGAGAAGGAAAAAGCAAGAAAGGGTGGAAATGGAATTTACTTCCACAATTCCTATTGGGCACCGCCGGGAAATTCTTATCTGTTTATTTGTTCCATACCTCTTGCCCATACCCGTAATGAGTTAAAGAAGGCTTATGAGGAGGGAATCCGTAAGCTTTGGGTAACCAATTTCGGAGCTATTAAACCTTTGGAACAGCAGCTTTCCTTCTATGCAGCTTATGCTTGGACGGCAGGCAGAGAGGACGCTGAGACGGAAGATGAGCAGCTTTTCCTGGAAAACTGGATTAACCAGACCTTTAGTGGTAATCATGGGAAAGAGTTGGCACCTCTTTTGGTAAAATTTGACCAGCTTACCAATGTGCGTAAGTTAGAACACATGGATAGTGATGTGTTCAGTCAGGTTTCCTACGGAGATGAAGGTGCAGGTCGTTTGCATGAGTATGAAGCGATGTTTGAGATTGTGAACCGTATTCATGAAAGTCTTCCGAGACAGGAAAAAGATGCCTTTTTCCAGATGGTTGCCATGAAGATACATGCAGCGTATTATACCTATGCCATGTATTATTACGCGGATAGAAGCGTGTTGTCCATGAAGCAGGAAAAGATGACTGCGGCAGATAAGTATACCAAGCTTTCTTTAGAGTATGACCACGCCAGAAGAAGCATGCTCTACTACTATAATCATGTGATGAGCAATGGAAAGTGGAATGGTATGGTGACACCGGAAGATTTCCCGCCACCAAGAACCAATATGCATCCGGCAGCAATGCCGGCACTTGCTGTAGGGGAGAAGGAGCTGAAGCTTTGCACATGGGGAGGCGAGGAGATGCTTACCTTTGTAACCGGTAAGAAGAAGTGGTTTGAGCTGGCAAATGCCGGAGAAGGCGAGATTCTGTGCAAGATTAAGGTCCCTTCCTATGTGAATCTATGCTGCGAAGGCTTTGAGGAATCAAAAGGAGCGGCAACCGGGGAAAACCGTGTATTTGTGGGCTCTGTGGCTCAGGATAGCCGTTTTATTGTTTGGGTAGAGAAGGAAAGCCTTTTATCTGATAAGAGAGGCATAATCGAGATATATGACATGGATAATAGCACTTCCATGGAGATTCCGGTGGAAGTAATCGCAGGATTTGCAGGAGGACTTTCGGTAGAAGAGGATGGTTATCTTGTGGTAGAGGCATCCGATTATCTGGAAAAGGATACTTCTGTGCAGGTGATTAAAGGACTGGGCCGTGGTAAGGGCACTTTGGTAGAGGGAAGAGTGGAAGGAACCACTGTGTCCTATGAAGTAACCCTTCGAAGCCCGGGGGAGCACACCTTAGAACTGCATAGATTCCCGACGCTGAACAGTGTGGGTAGACTTCGCATTGGTGTATCTGTGGATGATGGAGAAGTGCAGGTGCTGGAAAGCTTTACCAATGATGAACATAAAGGTAACTGGAAGGGCAATGTGCAGAATAATGTGGACAAGATATATCTGCAGCTTCCCTTCATGGGAGCGGGAAAACACCGGATTACCTTCCATGTGATGGATAAGTATGTGGCATTCAGTAGATTTGTAATTTATACTGCCGCACGTAAGCAGGCCAGTCTGGTATATGATTTTGAGAATCAGAGCCTGCCAAAGGAATGGGATTTGCAGGGCTTTTTAAAGGAATTCTACGGTGAGGAGGCTGCCAAGTTGCAGCCAAGACCGGTGTTGTATCTGACTACTCAGCGGAAGGGAGATACCTTATGTCTGGAGGATGTAAGCATTTCCCCTCGGTGGTATGGTAGCAAGGTAACACCTCAGTATTTCCTGGACAAAGGACAGAGCATCTTTGGAGAAGAAGGTGGGGTACATATTGATATGGCATCTGCGCTGGCCTTGACAGAATATGCTTCTATGGAAGGAGAGGGATGGCTTTACTGTAACAGCCCTTCCTATGGAGAAAGCGGCCTTGCTATGTATATTCGCGAAGAAGGACTGCGCTTTGCGGTAGAAGATGCGCCAAAGCTTCGATATAAAATTGCTGTACATGGAGGAAAATACCGTATCTGGATTCGAACCTTCTGCTGGGGAAATGATGCGTCCCACTTTACCTTGGGGCTGGATGGAAAAGTACTTGAAGAAAAGGAATTGTATGGCGGAAAAAATATCTGGACTTATTCCAGTGAAAATGTCTGGAAGTGGATTCCGGCAGTGGAGCTGGAGCTTACGCCGGGTGAGCATTTATTGGAAGTGTATGCCCTTAGTTCCCGCCTGCGTATGGAGCAGATTTATATAGCATCAGGGGATGATCTTCCGCCTGTGACACCATAATATTTTTAATGAAGAGCTGTGGCACTGCCACAATGTCATTTAGCCCGGAAATTATGCAGAGAGGGAATGATGTGTTTTATGAAGACCGTTGGAAAACGTCAGTACTTAGCGAAGTATTTTCGAGCTTAGTACTGTTACGTTTTACATCGAGCGAGAGCGTGTCTGAATAAAACACATCGTTCCCTCTCGGAGCAATTTCCGGGCTAAATGACATTGGGTCTTGCCATGGCTCTTTTTACATATTTTGCAGTGGGAAATTACCAAATTGGAGTGATTATTTTTGGTGAAAATAGCAAAAGAAAATTGGTACTTTTTGGCTAGTAGCTCATTTAAAAAAATGATATAATAAGCCTAAATTAGTACCAAAGTACCCTTGGGGTAAAAGGAGTCGCTATGTTAGAGAATGAGAAAAATGAAACCACACAGACAGAAAATCGAGAGGTTATGGAGTTAACTACTCCGGAAGAAAAGAAGGGGTTAAAGCTACCGAAACGTTCCAAGGAGAAGAAGGTGAAAGAGCCGAGAAAGCCCAAGGAACCAAAGGTTCCAAAGGAGAAGAAGGTGAAGGAACCCAAAGCTCCTAAGGAAGGCAAAAAGGTGGATTTGTCTAAGGCTGCAGGTGCGGTGAAGTCCGTGAAGTGGTCTAAACTATATGACAATAAGGTGGTAAAATTCTTGTCCGAGAAGCGGGGCGAGATGGGCAGGAGTATTATGGGAACTTTGACAACCAGTGCGATTTTACCGGTTATTTTCATGGTAATCATGGGTGTGGTAAGCTATGCTACGGCATCCAATGCATTGGTTAGTAACACCGAAGAATCTGCAACAGCTACAGTAGTGGCAGTGGCCGATTATTTGGGAGTTATCTGTGACAATATTTCTTCTAAGGCAGCAGAGCTGGTATCTAACAATGATATTAAGGATTACTACCAGAAGCTATATGAAAACCGAGGAGACACGGTAGCAGAGGATACGCTGACAGCAGCGAAATCTACCTTAGGGCAGGCCAAAATCAGTAACAAGTATATGTTCAGTTATTCCATTATCCCGGTGGGCGGTAAGATTGCAACCTCTTTAACCGGAGCATTGCCGGATGACCATTGGGCATTGTATGAAGCAACGGCAGAAGGTCAGGCATTTGCGGCGGACAAGAAGCTGAAGTCTTCCTGGTTTGGTTATCATAGTTTTGTAGATGAATATTATTATGCAACTCCTGATAAGTATGGTCTTGCATATTTCCGTGAATTTATTCAGAACGATGCCATGCTGGTACTTGATATTGATATTAACGTTCTGACGGAGATGTTAATGAGTATGGATACCGGTGAGGGAAGTATCAAGGCGATTGTTTCACCGGACGGGCGTGAAATCGGTGTAATGGATGGTGCAGAAGCTGCATATACCATCGATGGCGTAGAGACGAGCTGGTTTGCCGGTACTAAATATTTTGAGAAGTATAAAGATAGCGAAGTAGCAGGCGCGGAAGAAGTTACGGTAGGTCTTAAGAAATACTTATATATCTATGCACCTGTTGAAAGTACAGGAATCATGCTCTGTGCACTGATTCCACAGGATACTCTGGTTGCAGATGCGCAGCCGATTTTCTGGTTGACTGTATTAGTGGTACTCATTGCGGGTGCGATTGCACTCTTCAACGGTATCTCAATTGCCAACGGTATTAAGAGAACGTTGCAGCATGTCATTGGTGACTTAGAGAAGGTGGAGAAGGGAGATTTATCCGTAAACTTCACTGTAAAGCGTAAGGATGAATTCCTACAGCTGGCAACGGGACTGAACAACATGCTTGGCGGTATTCGTCAGCTCATTACTGATACCTCTAAATTCGGTGAGGAAGTAAATATCATGTCTGAGGAGCTGGCATCAAGTGCTTCTGACTTAAGAGAGGCAATGGATCAGGTGCTTGTGGCTGTAGATGAGGTTTCTACCGGGGCACAGCATCAGGCGGAAGAGACAGAGAACAGTAATGAGAAGATGCAGGGCTTATCCGATAACTTAACGATTATCTCCGATAAGACCGCTTCTATGGAATCTATGGCAGATGCGGTGATGACCTCGGTAGAAAAGGGTCAGGAAATCGTAGATGTATTGACAGATAAGGCAGACAAGACATCTGCACTTACCAAAGAGCTGAGTATTGAGATGGAGGCTGTTGATAAGCGTACCAAGGAAATCGAAGGCTTTGTACAGATGATTAATGAAATTGCAGGTCAGACCAATCTCCTTTCTTTAAATGCATCCATTGAGGCTGCAAGAGCGGGAGAGCATGGCAGAGGATTTGCAGTTGTAGCAGAGGAAATCCGTAAGCTGGCTGACCAGTCTAAGGAATCTGCAAATAAGATTAAGGAAATTGTTGGAGGTATTACAGAGACTACCCAGCGTACATCCGTAGCAGCAAAGAGTACGGACGATATGATGAGGGAGCAGATGGCTGCCTTAGAAAGTACAGTTACCGTATTCCATGAAATCCGTGAGACTACTTTAGGACTTGTGGATAACCTCCGTAAGACCGTGGAAGGTATGAATCGTATCATGGGTGAGAAGGTAGAAGTTGGAGATTCTCTCCAGAACATCGCAGCAATCTCTGAAGAAGCAGCAGCTTCCGTAGAAGAAATCAATGCAACCATCAGCGAGCAGGTAAATATGATTGCCAGACTTGCAGAGCAGGCAGACGCTCTGAAGGGTCAGATGACGGATATGAATTCTTCATTGGAGAAGTTCCAGTTATAAAGTTAGGTAAGGATAAAGTAAGGATAAAGAAAACCGGGTTACCGCTTATGCGGTGCCCGGTTTTCGATTTTATAGATATTGAATTAATCGTTGGTGTAGTTGTCGAAGTAGCCCTGAATTAAGATAACAGGAGTACCCTTGTCACCGGAACCGCTGGTTAAGTCACAGAGAGAACCGATTAAGTCAGTGAGCTGTCTTGGGGTAGTACCCTGAGAAGCCATGTTACCAACTAAGTTGCTGTCCTTGGTCTTGATGCTGTTGGAGATCGCTTCCTTCAACTCAGCACCGCTTAAGTTAGCAAAATCGTTGTCAGCTAAATACTTAAGCTTTAACTCGTTAGGAGTACCGATAAGACCATCAGTGAATGCAGGAGATACTACAGGGTCTGCAAGCTCCCAAATCTTACCCTGAGGATCCTTGAATGCGCCGTCGCCGTAAACCATAACTTCTACGTGCTTGCCGGTCTTCTCTAAAATCTGAGCCTGAATGTCAAGAACTAAGTCCTTGCACTCCTGAGGGAATAATTTAATCTTGTCCTCGGTAGACTTGTTAGAACCAAGTAAACCGTACTTTGCATTGAAGCCGCTTCCGTTAATGGAAGCAGTCATAATATCATCTAAACCGCATACAACCTTAGCACCGTTCTCTTTTAAGATACGCTTGGTACGAACACGGGTGTGAATATCACAGTTGATGATACGATCTGTATAGTTAAGAATAGTCTTAGCCTGATTAGCGAAGATTACTTCAACCTCAGCACCAGCTTCTTTGATAATGTTGGAATAGTAATCTACATAATCAACACCGGTTAACTCATGAACATTCTCGCCGAATAATTCACGATACTTCTCTAATGTTAATACATCAGAGTAAGGATTGATACCTGCTTCATCAAGCTGGTCGTAAGTAAGAAGTGCATTACCAACCTCATCGCTTGGGTAGCTGAGCATTAATACAACCTTCTTGCATCCCATTGCAATACCCTTTAAGTTGATTGCAAAACGGTTACGGGAAAGGATAGGGAAAATAACACCAACGGTCTCTCCGCCTAACTTTGCTTTTACATCAGCTGCGATGTCCTGAACAGTAACGTAGTTACCCTGAGCACGTGCAACGATAGACTCTGTTAATGCGATAACATCTCTGTCTCGTAATTCAAATCCTTCGCTGGCAGCTGCTTCTAATACGCTGTTAACTGTCATGTCCACCAGATTGTCGCCTTCACGAATGATAGGGCAACGAATACCTCTTGAAACTGTACCGACTCTTCTTTCCATAATTTTTTTATCCTCTTTTTCAAAGTTTATGTGTCAAAAAAACACGAACCAATTATACACCTACTATTACGATAGTGCAAGAAAGTATGAAAAATTTAATTGTGTGACTTCTTTTCATATGGGGAGAAATTATGAGGAAAAATACGCGCAATTAGTTGAAAGATATACGTATTTTGGGTAAAATTTATACAGAAGTATTTTATATGGAAAGAGGAAATGTATGAATATCAGAAATGCAAAAATGGAAGAACTTCCACAGATTGAAGCAATTTATGAAAGAGCAAGAAATTATATGAAAGAGACCGGTAATCCAAATCAGTGGCAGGACAAGTATCCGTTGCCGGAGTGGATCGTAAGGGATATTGCAAATGGTGACCTGTATGTGTGTGTGGATGAGGGGGAGCTTTGCGGAGTTTTTTACTTTTCCTTAGAGCCCGACCCGGATTATCGGCTGATTGAGAATGGTAAGTGGCGTAGTAATGCGCCTCACGGAATTATTCACCGGGTTGCCAGTAGTGGAACCAGAAAAGGGGTGTTCCCGGCGATTTTAAATTACTGCAAAGGAATCATCGGAAATATCCGTATGGATACCCATGCAGAGAATAAGGTTATGCAGCATGTGCTGGAGAAGCAGGGCTTTGTCCATTGCGGAACCGTGTATGTAAGAGGAGACAGCCCCAGAATGGCTTACCAGTTCATGGAGGAGAGAAAATGAGCGAAGCAAATAAAATGACAATGGAAAGTACGATAGGACAGCTTTATGCCACACCCATCGGACATGATACCATGGCTAAGGTAGTGATGCAGCTGGGAGCGCCCGAGGTACTTCTTCAAAAGGGACCTCTTGCCAATATGAAACTGAAGACTTTGGCCGGGATAGCGGAAAAGGTGCTGGGGGAGGGTTTCTTTGACGCACTGTTGCATTTGGTGAACAGTGAAAAAGATATGCCGATAATCTCTAAAGGAAAAATCAGTCATAAGTGGTGGAAGGAAGCGGTGTTTTATCAGATTTATCCCAGAAGCTTCTATGACACGGATGGTGACGGTATCGGTGACCTCAGAGGTATTATTGAGAAGCTGGATTATCTTGAAGAACTTGGGGTAACTGCACTCTGGCTTTCTCCCATCTACGACTCTCCCAATGATGATAACGGGTACGATATCAGGGATTACCACAAGATTATGGAAGAATTCGGAACCATGGAGGATTTTGAGGAGCTTCTTTCCAAGGTGCATGAGAAGGGCATGAAGCTGATAATGGATTTGGTAATCAACCATACCTCAGATGAGCATAAGTGGTTTCGGGAGGCATTAAAAGATCCGGATTCCAAATATCGGAATTACTACCATTTACGTAAAGGTGACGGTAGCGACAATCCGCCCAACAACTGGACCAGCTTTTTCTCCGGAAGTGCATGGAATCATTATAAGGAGTCGGATGAGTGGGCGTTGCATCTCTTTTCCAGGAAACAGATGGACTTAAATTGGGACAATCCTCAGGTACGGGAGGATTTGGTTGCCATGATAAATTGGTGGCTGGATAAGGGCGTTGACGGCTTTCGAATGGATGTTATCAACTATATTTCTAAGGAACCGGAATTACCTCAGGGCAATACCATTATCGGCAAAATGATGGGATACACCGGAATCGAGAATTATTATTACGGGCCTAATTTGCACAAATATCTGCGACAGGTGCGGGCAGAAGCCTTTGATAAATACGGCGCTTTTTCGGTAGGTGAAACTCCGGGCGTGGGAATCAATATGTGTCGCCTGCTTACCGGAGAAGAGCGGAAGGAGCTGGATATGGTATTTTCCTTCGACCATCTGGAAACCCCGGGACATGTGCGTATGGAGGACTATGAGTACGATTTGAATTACTATAGGGATTATATCTGCGAGTGGGTGGGAAACTACGGAAACAATTGCTGGATGTCCCTGTTCTACAACAACCATGATAATCCGAGAATGATTAGTAAGGTGACAAAGGATGCGAAATATTATCCGGCACTCTCTAAGCTTCTTGCGGTGATGCAGCTGACCATGAAGGGAACTCCTTTTATTTTCCAGGGTGAAGAGATGGGGCTTTCCAATTACCGGTTTACTTCCATGGAGCAGATTACGGATGTGGAGGCAAAGGGGTACTATCAGGAGCTGCTGGATAGAGGAAAGACACCCGGGCAGGCCTTTGCAACCATCCTTGCAGGCACCAGAGAGCATTGTAGAGTGTTGCTCCCTTGGAATGAGAAATTACCGTCATATCATGATGGTTTGAAGCAGGAAATTAATGAGGACGTTCAGGAGGCCTATCGTCAACTTATTGCGCTCCGTAAGGCAGATGAGACTTTAGTTTACGGTGATTTCAAGATATTGAATGATAAAAGAGACCGTTTTACTTATAGCCGTGGTCTTAATGGACGTCGTTACATTATTGACTGCAATCTGGGGCAAAAGAAGCAGAAGGCTTATCAGTCCCGTGGAGACTATGAGCTGGTTTATGCTTCCGCAGAGTGGGAAGATGGCTTTTTGCAACCCTATGAGGCGCGGATTTGGAGAAAGAAGTAGCGTGGGAGGCCGTGTCGAAATTTGTGGAGAATAAGATGATAAAATATGTTTGTAACAGCGAGGTAATGGGTGTATGATATAGGCGCGGAGCGAACATCGGTATCAGACAGCCCGCCAGGAGGAAAAGTTATGTATAGTTTTAATGCAGTAGAAGTTAAAGATAGATGTGTTGCATGGATTCAGGAGTTTTTTGAGAAAAACGGTCCGGGATGTAACGCCATTGTTGGCATTTCCGGCGGAAAGGACAGCTCCGTGGTAGCTGCTCTCTGTGTGGAGGCTCTCGGCAAGGACAGAGTCATCGGTGTACTGATGCCTTGCGGCGAGCAGGCGGATATTGATGCCGCAAGAAAACTGGTGAATCATCTTGGAATCAAGAATTATGAAGTAAATGTGAAAGCTGCGGTAGATGGTGTGCTCAGTAGCGTTGCTGATGCGAATGTGGAGCTTACTACTCAGGCCAGAACCAATCTTCCACCCAGAATCCGTATGAGTACTTTATATGCAGTAGGTCAGAGTATGAACGGACGTGTAGCAAATACCTGTAATCTCTCTGAGGACTGGGTAGGCTACTCTACCAGATATGGTGACGCAGCCGGTGATTTCAGTCCGTTGTCCTTCTTGACAGTAACCGAAGTGAAGGAGATTGGAAAATTACTTGGTCTTCCTATTGATTTAGTGGAGAAAGTACCGATCGATGGCTTGTGCGGCAAGACCGACGAAGAGAATTTAGGCTTTACTTATGCAATGCTGGACAAGTATATTCGTGAAGGAATCTGCGAGGATGAAGCGATTAAGGAGCGTATAGATACCTTACATGTACGCAATCAGTTTAAATTGGAATTTATGCCCTGCTTCAGACCGTAAAGAAAAAGAAGGGGCAGCTGCAAAATATAGAGAGCTGGGGA
>JAFUKH010000041.1 GCA_017467845.1 Lachnospiraceae bacterium
ATCGCCATTCTCTACCACTACCTTTACCAGCTGACGAAGCACGTTAACACTCTGCACCTCTCCCTTTAAGCCATCATCGGTATTCACATAGTCGCCTACATTAGGAAGTGCCTTATTCAGCTCCTCGTAAGTCTCCTCTTCATGCTTTAAACAGCACATCAGTCTTCCGCACACACCGGAAATTTTCGTAGGGTTCAGTGACAGATTCTGCTCCTTTGCCATCTTGATAGATACCGGGATAAAGTCAGATAAATGGGTATGACAGCAAAGAGGTCTGCCACAGATACCGATACCACCCATTATCCTGGTCTCGTCTCGTACACCAATCTGACGAAGCTCAATTCTTGTCTTAAATACTGCTGCCAAATCCTTTACCAGCTCACGGAAATCAATACGACCATCTGCGGTAAAGTAGAAGAGTACCTTATTATTATCAAAGGTATATTCTGCATCGATGAGCTTCATCTCCAGGCCGTGCTTACGAATCTTCTCCAGACATACCTTGTATGCTTCCTTCTCTTTTTCCTTATTGCACGCTTCCTGCTGTACATCTCTCTCAGTAGCAATACGGAGTACCGGCTTAAGAGGCTGGATGACTTTATCTTCCTCTACCTCACGGATATCTCCCACAACGGTACCGAACTCAATACCTCTGGCAGTCTCCACGATTACGTGGTCGCCTCTCTTTATATCAAAGGTCAGCGGGTCAAAAAAGTAAATCTTTCCCGCAGTTCTAAATCTTACACCAATCACCTTAATCATTTCTCTATAAACCTCACTTTATTTATTATCCGTTCTCCTGAATAGTCAACATCAGAAGTTCCATAACCAAATCAAAATTCACATTGGCATCCAGACGCTTCTTGGCAGTCTCAAGTGCCCGAATCACCTTCTCAATTCCCTCGTAGCTGCTGCGGGATGCCACCTTACGGATGGTTCCCATCTCCTCACGGAAAATCAAGTGGTTTAAATCTCCTGTTGCCTTGAACAAAAGTACATCTCTGTACCACACGGCAATAATATCCAGATAATCGCTCACTTCCAGCTTGTATTCGTTGATTTTCTTAATGGCTGCAACGATTTCCTGAATCTCCATATCCTGAATATATTTAAGAAGAGAAAGTGCTTCCGCCTTCACATTATCAAAATCTTCACTGGATGCCAGTGCCTTAGCCTTACCGATATTACCTCTGGCAAATGCCACGCACACCTCAGCCTTATAATCCGGTACCTGCAACTCCGTCATCAGGTAGCTGCGTACTTTGTCATCTTCCACCGGCTTCATATTCAGCACTACACATCTGCTGAGAATGGTCTGCAAAAGGGCATTGATATTGGACACCAATAGAATAATCACCGCATAGGCCGGTGGCTCCTCCAAGGTTTTCAGAAGTGCGTTCTGTGCCTGCACCGTCATCTTTTCCGCTTCATTAATAATGTATACCTTGTATTTACTACTGTAAGGCTTAATGGCAATATCATTGTTCACCTGGGTACGAATATCGTCAACGCTGATGGTTCCCGGCTTTTCATGTGTAACCCGGATAATATCCGGCTGATTGGCATTAACTGCCTGCTTACAGCTGCGGCATTCACCGCAGGGCTCTGTTCCCCCCTGCTCACACTGCAGGGTCTGTGCAAAGATTTTCGCAATAAACTCCTTACCTGATGCCTTTTCCCCATTAATTATATAAGCATGGGATACCTTTCCCGTAGAAAGGGCGTTATGTAAATGCTCCTTAATCTGCTGCTGACCGATAATATCCTTAAAACCTGCCATATTTCCCCCACCTTTCTATTGCCCAACATCGTAAGCAGAGTGAAAGCCCCCAAACGGGACTCCGAAGCAGTGGCTAGTCGCCCTTATTGGGGGCTCTCACTCTGCTTACGATGTTTCCGTCATATTAAGTAAAGATGTCTAGTAGTAATCCTCGGATTTCTCCAAGCTTTTCTAAGATTGTCAAATTATCCTTCTCGTCCTTCATCAGCTCCTGTGCAAGCTCATCCAGGTTTTCATCTATAAGACGGATGATTCCGTATACACGATGACGACCTCGTCTGTCCAGAAAATTCTCTCTGGTAAAGGAATGAGAATGGGTCACCACCTCATTTAAGAACTCCTTCACAAGTCCACGGTAATGCTTCATGTCCTTTAAATCCTTGCGCTTGGCAATTTTCTCACCCTCCATGGTAATCTGCTCCATCAGAAGAGAGAGACGCTGCTGCAATTCAGACTCCTGAATATGGCTGACCAGAGTGAATTTAAAGGAACCGTCTGTAGGTGCCTGCTGGGTAGTATGCTCTACCGGTACGGTATTGTGTATATGATTTACTTTAATATCCACGGCTCCTACACCCTCCTTTACCTACTTGCTGATATGTAGCTCTCAATCTGTGCAATACACTCTGAGAGCTGATTATTATAAAAATGTTTCTCGATTCCCGCTTCTGCCAACTTCTCTTCCGCAAAATCCTGACTGTCAGCGATGAAACGTCTGCACATCTCCACGTATTTGGGTTGCTCCTGCTTCCGCTCTCTGCTAAGAGCTCTCTGCAGACGTTCCCCATCATCTATATCTATTAATATCGGACAAACTTTTGTCTCTCCAAAGTATTTCTTCAAATTTACATAAGCTTCCACCGTACCTATTAAGAGGTAGCTATGTTCTTGTAAATCCAACGATTCGTCTGCCACCGTAAAGTAGCGCCAGATTCCGTGAGCCGTGTCATAGGCTCTTGCTTCTACGATTTTCCCCGCTTCCGCAAGTCTATTATAACCAGCCTCATTAGTAAAATGGTATTCCATCCCCTCTGTTTCGCCTTTGCGAATAGGTCTCGTAGTATAAGGTACCATTTTTTCAAGTCCCAATTCCTTGTTTTGCAATAGTGCCTTATAGATTGTGTCCTTTCCTGTAGAACTCTTCCCCATTAAACAGAATACTTTCCCCATTTTTCGTTCCTCAAATCCTTTGCTACAGTTCAGCCATTCTCCCGATTCCGGTCGCATGGCTGAACTGTAGCACTTTATTCAACCTCAACTACACGAATCATATTAGTACGTCCGCAGATTCCCAGCGGTACACCGGCGGTAATAATTACAATTTCACCCTTTTTCACCATTCCGGCAGCCTTTGCTTCCTTTACTGCATCTGCGAATAAATCCTCTGCATCCTCAGCCTCCTTAATCAGCAGCGGCTGCACACCCCACAGCATATTCAGCTGCTTACTTACTCTCTGGCTTACGGTACATCCGATAATCTTACAGCTTGGCTTATACTTGGCAACCATTGCTGCGGTAAAACCGGACATAGTAATCGGAATAATCGCTGCGGCATGCAAATCCATCGCTGTGGTACATGCAGCGTAAGAAATGGCAGTAGTAGTATCCGGATTCTCCGGAAGTCCAAGCTTATCCATTCTGGAACGATAATCAATATGATCCTCAGTGGTCTGTGCAATACGTGCCATGGTCTTTACCGCCTCTACAGGATATGCGCCTGCAGCAGTTTCTCCGGAAAGCATGATTGCGGAAGTACCATCGTAAATCGCATTAGCAATATCGGTAGCCTCTGCTCTGGTAGGTCTTGGGTTCTTAATCATGGACTCCAGCATCTGGGTTGCAGTGATAACATGCTTACCCTGCTCTACTGCTTTCTTAATCATTTTTTTCTGAAGTACCGGTACCTCCTCAAGAGGAATCTCTACACCCATATCGCCACGGGCAACCATAATACCATCAGAAACACTTAAAATCTCATCCAAATTCTCAATACCCTGCATATTCTCAATCTTCGCAATAATCTGGATATCACTCTTATGAGCATCTAAGATTTCACGCACCTGCAAAATATCTTCCTTGGTTCTTGCAAAAGAACATGCAATAAAGTCAAAGCCCATCTTGATACCAAACTCGATATCCGCCTTATCCTTTTCACTGATATAGGGCATGGAAAGAATCGCTCCCGGCACATTTACTCCCTTGTGGTTAGATACAGGGCCGCCGTTGATTACGGTACAGATAATATTCTCGCCCTCGATTTTCTCAACCTTCATCTCGATAAGGCCGTCATCAATCAGGATGGACATGCCTTCCTTAACGTCCTTCTTCAGGTTCTGATAAGTAATGCTTGCCTTCTCTGCGGTACCAAGCATCTCTTCTGTAGTAAGGATAAAGGTCTGGCCGGACACCAGCTCCACTCTTCCACCTTCAAAATCCTTTAAACGAATCTCCGGTCCCTTCGTATCTAATAAAGTTGCTACCGGAAGACCTACTTTATGTCTTACCTTTACAACTCTCTCAAACTTCCTCTTCTGCTCCTCGTGAGAACCGTGTGAAAAATTAAAACGGGCAATATTCATACCCGCACGCATAAGCTGCTCTAACTTCTCTTCACTCTCACTGGATGGTCCAATGGTACAAATAATCTTGGTTTTTCTCATAACTCTCTCCTCTGATTTATATATTATTTATGAGCCCCGTGCCCTTTATGAATTTTCAACGTCTCCATCAAAGAACACCACTTATCTGCTGTGGTTACAATCCACGCCTCCTTGCACATGGGTGGCACTATGGTCAGTGGCCACATATGCTTTCTGATGATATCCTTTTCCTTCTCTGATAAGTCATACTCCTTAGATGCGTTACGGAGTGCAATCTTGGGATGTTTCAAACCATGCAGCCTGTAAAACTTATTGTGCTCATCGTCATGCCAGTCATACAGAAAGTAATCGTGGAGAAGTGCCCCGCGAATCAGCTTCCGCTTATCCACCGGTATATGCAGCTTTTCGCTGATAGCAAGACTATATTTGGCCACATTAATACAATGGGAATTCACTGTCATATTACCATGCTGTATGAATTTCTTGGTCTTCCGGAAGTTAGGGGATTCCAGAATATCTCTGCCGTGTTCATGTACCGCCCTGTGGTATTTTCTCTCTTTTTCGTAAAAATGGCGAAACCGTTTTTGATATTTCATTCAATCAACCATATCCTTCCACAATCTGCGAACTTTGGGCCATAGGCACAAATTCGCCCTGAGAAAAAACTTGCATGTATGGTTTTTTCTCAGTACTCTCCCCATTTAATCACATACTCTAAAACATCATATCACAAATTTACTCAAAAGAACACATGCAAAATATGGTATTTCCGTGCTATAATTTACTTAACTTGTGCATTTTTACATAAAATTTGGGAGGTATTTATGATTAAGTATTTGAAAAAATACTGGTTCTTTGCACTCCTGGCACCACTCTTTATGTTGGGCGAAGTGTCAATGGACCTGCTTCAACCTCGTCTTATGAGTACTATCGTGGACGAAGGCGTTTTGGGCTTATCCAATAATAACGTAGGTGACTTATCCCTAGTCATCACTACCGGCCTTAAAATGATTGGGCTGGTGTTAATCGGCTGCCTTTGCGGTATCCTGTCCGGCGTTTTCGCCAACCTATGCAGCCAGAATTTCAGCAACGATTTACGCAAGGACACCTTCTCTAAAATCATGTCCCTGTCCTTTTCCCAGACCGACCAGTTTACCACCGGTTCTTTGATTACCCGTGTTACCAACGATATTACTCAAGTGCAGAACCTGGTTACGCAGGCAATCCGTGGATTTGTGCGTACCTTTCTCCTTTTCGCTGGCGGTATTATATGCATGCTTTCTCTGGACTTAAGCTTCGGTGTGGTGGTTGCCTGTGCTCTGCCACTGGTTCTCCTTACCGTTGTATTTTTCCTTAGAAAAACCAATCCTCTTTTCACCGTACTGCAGGAAAAACTGGATGGTGTGAACAACGTTATGCAGGAAAATGTTTCCGGCTCCCGTGTGGTAAAGGCCTACGTGAAGGAGGAGTATGAAAAGGATCGTTTTGAAAGAGCCAACGATGGTCTGGTACATACCCAGCTGGATGTACTGCTTCTCCTTTCCTATATGACTCCGATTATGAATATTATCCTGAATATATCCATCGTGGCCATTATCAAGGTAGGAGCCATTCAGGTGCAGGCCGGTGCCCTTACTCCCGGTAATGTTATGGCTGCTATTACATATATTTCCCAGATTTTGAACGCTGTAATGCGTATGTCTATGATTTTCCAGACAGTTTCAAGGGGAATGGCTTCCGGAAGACGTATTCAAGAGATTCTGGACTGTACTCCGGCCATTCAGGGTGGCGAAAAACTCCCCACCACAAAGGCTGGCAGAGGTAAGATTGAGTTTCGTAATGTGTCCTTTGCTTATCCGGGTATGGAACACGAAAAGGTGCTGGACGGCATAGATTTAATCATTCAGCCCGGCGAAACCTTTGCTATCTTAGGTGCCACCGGCTGTGGCAAGACCAGTCTGGTGAACCTGATTCCCCGATTCTATGATGCCACGGAAGGCTGCGTCCTTATTGATGATGTAGATGTAAAAGACTATCCTCTGACCACCCTTCGTGACAAGGTTGCCGTAGCTCTGCAAAAGAGCGAAATCTTCCAGACCTCCATCCGTGAAAACATCTCCTGGGGTGATCCGGATGCCGATGGTGGGCAGATTGATAAGGCTGCCGAAATTGCCCAGGCTGCGGAATTTATTAATAAGAAGCCCGAAGGCATGGACACCATCGTAGCACAGAGCGGTGCATCCCTCTCCGGTGGACAGAAGCAGCGAGTGGCTATCGCCAGAGCCGTTCTGAAGGATAGTGATATCTTAATCTTTGACGATGCAACCAGTGCATTGGATTTACAGACTGAAGCTAAATTATATGAAGCATTAAAAACAAAGCATCGTGATATTACCAAGATTATCATTGCCCAGCGAATTGCTTCCGTAAAGGATGCAGACCGGATTGCGGTACTTGAAAACGGCAAAATCGCCGCGCTTGGTACCCACGAAGAGCTTTTGGCTACAAGTAGCATTTATCAGGATATTCATCAGTCACAGCTTAAGGAAGGAGGCGGGGAAGATGGCCGCTAATCAAGCGCAGCTTAACAATTACAAGGTTCCGGGCATGCGTGGTCCTCAGAACCGTATGAATAAAGAACACGCCAAGGACAGCAAAGGTACCTTGATGCGACTTGCCAGATATTTCATCGATGAAAAGTGGCGAATCCTCCGCCTGATGCTGGTAGTTTTCGTGCTAGTCATTTGTAGTGTCTATGCTCCTAAGCTTCAGAGCGAAGCTATTGATGCCATTACCACCGATGTGGTTTCCGCAGTGGGCGGAGAGTTGAATCTCCCATACCAGCCCGGCAAGCTGACCACCATACTGATTACCATGGTGATTGTGTATGTGATTCACAGTTTGTGCAGCTTCCTGCAGGCAAGAACCAGTGCAATCCTCAGCCAGAATATTGTAAAGAAGATGCGTGAAGACTTGTTCTCTCACATCGTAAATCTTCCTATCAGATATTTAGACAGTCATCCTCACGGCGATATTATGAGCCGTATGACCAACGACGTGGAAAACATCTCCAATACCATTTCCCAGTCCCTAAGCTCCCTTTTCTCCGGAGCACTGACTATTGTAGGTACGGTTATTATGATGTTCTCCTTATGTCCTCAACTGACATTGCTTTCCTGTATTACGGTAATTCTTACCGTGGTTGCAACCAAAGCACTTTCAAAGGCCATGCGTGCATTTTTCCGTAAGCGTCAGATTCTCCTTGGTAATTTAAATGGCACTGTGGAGGAAATGGTAAGCGGATACAAAACCGTGGTTGCCTACAATCGTCAGGATGAGGTTATGGATGCCTTTAACAAGACCTCCGACGAGCTGACCAAAACCGGTATCATCGCCGAGATTCTGGGTGGTTCCATGGGACCTGTAATGAACGTTATCAACAATATCAGCTTCGTAATTATCGCTGCTTTCGGCGGCTACTTTGCTATCGAAGGAATTATTTCCATCGGCATCATCTCCGCTTTTATCGTATATGCAAAGCAATTTGGCAGACCTATTGATGAGCTGGCACAAATCTACGGTCAGATTCAGACCGCTCTTGCCGGAGCAGAACGTGTCTTTGCCATCATGGACGAACCTTTAGAGGACAAATCCGGTTCCTCTCATATGGAGAACACTATCGGTAATATCTCCTTTAACCATGTAAACTTCTCCTACGAACCCGGCAAGCAGGTGCTGCACAACTTCGACTTCGAGGTACGTGCCGGCCACAAGATTGCACTGGTTGGCTCTACCGGAAGTGGTAAGACCACCGTAGTAAATCTGCTGATGCGTTTTTATGATGTAGATGATGGGGAAATCTTGATTGATGGTGTAAACATTAAAGATATTGATTGCAATACGCTACGAAAGAATACCGCCATCGTATTACAGGACACAGTACTTTTCTCAGACACCGTAAAGAACAATCTGAAATACTCCAAGGAGAATGCTACTGACGAAGAAATCGAAAATGCAGTAAAGATGAGTAACTGTTACAAGATGATTCGTCACTTAAAGAGGGGATACGACACCCTACTGACTCAGGGCGGTCAGAACCTATCCCAAGGACAGCGCCAGCTCTTATCCATCGCCAGAGCATTCTTGGCTCAGCCCAAGATTCTGATTCTGGACGAAGCAACCTCCAGCGTGGACACCCGTACCGAGAAGCACATTCAGGACGCCATGGTAAAGCTGATGGAGAACCGCACCAGCTTAATCATCGCCCACCGCCTCTCTACCATACGGGACGCTGACTGCATCGTTGTAATGGATCAGGGTCGCATCGTAGAAACCGGCAGCCACGACGAACTCATCGCTAAAAAAGGAAAGTATTACTCCCTGTACAACACCCAGTTCGCAGGAAATGCAATATAACAGGGTATATGGGACATTAAAAGGTATATCCGCGCACAAAAAGCATCCTCCAAATGAGGATGCTCTTTTTGGCTTTTTCTGCTAAAGAATATTTCGAATAAAGGACACACACCGGTTCAACATCTCAAAATCCACCCTGCCCTCTTTGTCAAAAGCCGTAGCTTCAATGGTAAATGTATCATCATATCCTATACGTTTTATGTATGCAAAGAACTGTTCAAAATCAACATTTCCTTTCCCAATCGGGAGTGTAGCCAGCTTGCCCCATTCTTTATACCCTCCGGCGTAATCATTCACATGATAGTGGTGGATATTTTTCCACAAGGCTCTATTTTCTTCCTTATACAGCTCTTCTAACTCACAGTGGAACGCTGCCATCTTCGTATCAAACACAAAATGAATCTCCGGATAAATCTCTTGCAATTGGAAAATTCTTTTCATGGGAGACTGTACATTACAAACCACATTTTCTACCATAAGATTCAAATGACACTTCTCAGCCACCTCCAAAAGTCTGGGATAGGCTGCAATATTATTCTCAAAAGTTCCGTCCGAAGGTAATCCGTCCCACAGATGCAGAACAATCTTTGTTGCTCCCAGCTTTTCAGCTGCAGCAGCATTTTTTTCAAACAGGTGCAGTGCCTCCTGCAGGTTTTCCTCTCCGCCGATACTGATAGCCTGACCGATGGTCTTCTCGCAGTGCACTACCGGAATGTAGAGCTTCATCTCCAGTATATCCCCGATTACCTGTTCTAAATTCTCATACCAAGTGTCATACATCATAAGTTCAAACCCATCACAACTAAGCTTCTCTGAAAACTCCGCTAGTAACTTATGATTACGTCCATTAGGTCTTCCGATTAAAGCTCCGGTTGAACACAATACCTTACTCATACTCCCACATCCTTTCGGGCAATTTTACTGAATATCATAAACTCATTCCATAAAAATAGCAAATTTTTTATTACAAAGGTTAGATATTAACAAAACTTTAACCATTACCATCAAACAACATGGTAAAATAGTACTGATATAAATTACTTATCGGGGGTGCAATATGAAGAAAACATATACTTATCAAGTGCAGGACAAGGTCATTGAGCGAGAATATCTCTATATTCCCGTTCGCTACATCATCGCCATATTAATTACCCTATTGGAGGTTTTGGCAGTTATCGATATTGTAATTGCCTGTTGCTACTATATACCCTATTTCTATCTTGCAGCATGGGCCACAGAAATTTTCTGTGTCATCCGCATTATCGCTTCCGACGACAATCCGGACTACAAGGTTCCTTGGCTCCTCTTTGTGCTGATTATACCCATTGCAGGATTTATGCTTTATTTCATGTTCTACTCCAGAAAGTTGCAGAAGAAGTTCATTCGCCGATTAAAGGACTTAAAAGATCATACCTACCAAAAGGACGATAGTTCCCTATTTGAAGAGTTAAAAAATGAGAATCCTGTGGCATGTGCCCAGGCGAAAATGCTTACCAGCATTGCAGAAGCTCATCTTTTCACCAACACAAAGCAGACCTACTTTCCTCTGGGCGAGGACATGCATAAGAGCCTTCTGGAGGACCTGGCAAAGGCAGAAAAATTCATCTATATGGAATACTTCATCATTGAAGAAGGTAAGTTCTGGGACAGCATTTTAGAAATATTGAAGGAAAAAGCCTCCAAAGGAGTTGAAGTCAAGGTTCTCTATGATGATATCGGTTGTATGGCAATGCTCCCGGGAGATTATTGTAAAACATTAAAATCCTTTGGCATCGATGCAACACCTTTTTCTCGCCTACGCGGAAATGCTGACAGTGAATTCAATAATCGCAGCCATCGTAAGATTACCGTCATTGATGGCAAGGTAGGCTACACCGGCGGTGTAAATATTGCCGATGAATACATAAATGAAAAGGTTCTGTTCGGTCACTGGAAGGATACCGGCATTCGTTTGGAGGGTGAAGCAGTTTGGGAGCTTACCAAGCTTTTCCTTGTCGATTTCGGTATTAATGTAAAGAAAATGCCTACAGTCAGGGAGGATTGCTTCCCTGCACAGAAGGAGATTACATCAAAGGGATATCTCATTCCCTTTGGCGACGGCCCTCACCCCATTTACGAAAGAAGAGTGGGCAAAAGCGTCATTCAGAACATGCTCAGCAGTGCTACCCGCTACGCATACATGACGACGCCTTACCTGATTATTGACAACGACCTGTGTACAGACTTAGAAAACGCTGCCCTTCGCGGCGTAGATGTGAAAATCATTGTTCCCCACATTCCGGATAAGAAGCTGGTATTCGGTATGACTCGAAGCTTTTACCCCAGACTGATGTCTGCCGGTGTAGAAATCTATGAATACGAGCCGGGCTTCGTCCATGCCAAGAGCTATTTAACCGATGATATGTTTGCTATGATTGGAACCATCAATCTGGACTACCGTAGCCTAGTCCACCACTTTGAAAATGGTGTATGGATGTATAACTGCGACTCCATCAAGGATTTGAAAGCTGATATGGAAGATACCCTGGCAAAATGTATCAAAGTGGAGCCTTCCATGCTAAAAACCAATTTGTTGCAGCGTTTCATTCGCGACCTTGTGCGCATTTTTGCACCTATGCTCTAAATTTAAACCTTTTGGAGGTATCCATGGAAACTCTCAAAAAAATCGGGAAAGCACTTTTATTTCCCCATATTGCCATTGTATTTATCATTGTGCCCTTTGCTTTCTTTCTTCTGGGATATGCCGCCATTCTTGTGCCCGGTACGGAGCTTATACATATAGTTTCCTACGTGGCATCCGCCTACGCACTGACCATTTTTTGCTGTCGCGTTCCTCAGATGATTCGCTTTTTCAAGAAAGTCAGACAGGAAAACAAGTATGTGGTTCGCTACTTTTCGGATACACACCTGCGAATAAATATCTCCTTGTATATTTCTCTGGCAATTAACACGGCTTATGCATTATTGCAATTTGGAATGGGACTTACCCATAGTTCCATATGGTTCTATTCCCTGTGTGTATACTATTTACTTTTAGCGGTTATGCGGTTTTTCCTGCTAAAACACACCCGCACCCACGAAACTGCAGAAAACAGTAAGTTGGAGTGGTTAATCTACCGCTTTTGCGGCGTCCTCCTGCTCCTTATGAACAGCACTCTGGGTGCCATGGTATTTTACATGACATGGCAGGGACGTACCTTCCGTCATCACCAAATTACTACCATCGCCATGGCAGCATATACCTTCTTTACCCTCACTAAGGCAATTATTCAGGTAGTGAAGTTCCGCAAGTACAAGAGCCCCGTTTACTCCGCAACCAAAGTTGTAGGGTTGACCTCTGCCCTTGTATCCATGTTGACCCTGGAAAATGCCATGCTGACGGCCTTTAGTGAAAGCGGGCAGGAAACCTTCATTCTAATTATGAATGGTGCTACCGGTGGCGTTGTAACATCTACCGTATTGGTAATTGCAATCTATATGATTGTAAACTCAACAAAGCAAATTAAGATTTTTAATCTACAAGAAAAAGAAGCAAGTGCCTAACTTCTGCACTTGCTCCTTTTTACCCTTAAAACAGCGATTTCAGAGTTTTTATCAGTTCCATACTGGTTCCTCGCTCTCCTAATGTCTCACTGATTTCCGGTGCTATCGCATAAAGCTCCGAACTGTAAAGCGTTTCTAGGAAATAGTAGGCATCACCGTAGAAGCCATTCTCTTCCAGATTCATCTCGTCCCACACTACATGGATTTCATAAATACGCCCCTGCTCTAAAATGACACTTTCGTCACCTTTACACTCTACCTCCGATAGAGGCTCTGCATCCTGATTCCCCCTATCTGCCGGGTCATATTCCCGCATAGTAAAACTATCCGGCGTTATCACGCTTGCTATTTTCACTTCACACCTTCCCTGAAGCTCTATTACCATATGCTCTACATTTTCATCAAGGGGACCCATTCCACACATCTGGATTCCCATCATCTGCCCATTATGCATAGTTGTCTTTGATGCGGTACTCGATTGTAATGCTACCATTTCCATAGGGTCTGCGGCATTGTATACGTATAAAGCTGGCATTGAAGAGCCTTCCTCATAGGGTTCTTCCGGAATAACAAATTCCGGGTCCGGTACGGGCTCCGACCGCACGGCTTGGATACTTTCCTCCGGCTCCAATATACTTTCGCCGGTTTCTGTCACAAGGTCAGGATTATCCCCCGGCAGTGCAATAACTTCCGCATCCTCTATGGGATCTGTCAGGAAGCCAACTACAATGACAACAATCAACGCCACAGCTATCAGAATAACCCCAAAACCCGGTTTCTTGTAGTTCACCACATTTCGGATTCGACTCTTCACACTGTTTTCCCCAAATGCAAGGGGACACATGGATAATCTGTGGTGGGGCATGCTACAGCTAAGCAAAGTCTCTGAATACTCCCTCTTTCCCTTTGCCCCCATCTCTTTGATAACTTTCTCATCACATGCATATTCCATATCTCTACACAACAAGACATACGCCACCCAGACCAGCGGATTGAACCAATGTACTGCAAGAATGGTAAATGCCATCGGCTTTAGGATATAGTCCTTTCTCGCAATATGCGCCCTCTCATGGGAAAGCACACACCTTTGCTCCGTCATACTGAGCCCATAAGGAATATAGATTCTTGGCCTGAATATCCCCAGCACAAAAGGGGAAGCAACTCTCTCACTCTGATAAATATTTTCCTTATGAAGCACAGCATCACTGACCCAATGCTTCAAGCGGATGTACGTAATCAACGTATACAGAAGCAACATTACTACTCCTATACGCCAAATGTAACCGCTGATGAATGTCCATACCTGCAAAGGATTCACACTGGTTACAGTATCTGCGGGTCCAAAGGTTGCCGTGAATACCGGATTAACCACATTATCAACAGAGCTTATTCCCGTATTGAGGGTCGGCTCTGCGGCATACATCGCCTCCGGAGCAATGACTTCCGTACTGGGAATCAGGCTGAAAATACTCTCCAACGAAAAGGGCATCACAAGCCGCACTCCTACCAGTGCCCACAGCATACATCGCCACGTCTTGGGAGCTTTATGCAGCATTGCTCGTAGCAAAACGACCGCCAGAATTAGCCAGCTCGCAGCAATACTCATATTGAACACTTTCAAAAACAGGGCATCCATAAGCTACTCCTCCTCAAGGGATTCTATCATCTTCCGAATCTCTGCAATATCTTTCGCGGACATCTTCTTATGCTTAGTAAATGCCGCCACAAAGGCAGGCAGCGACCCTTCAAAGGTTTTCTCTACCAGTTCATCAATTTCCGCCATCTGCACCTCGCTCTTGGACACCAGACTTGTCACAATGGTATTTTCACTCTTTACTACCCCACGCTCCGTAAGCCTTTTAATCACGGTATATGTGGTTGCCTTCTTCCAGCCCAGCTGCTGCTCGCACAGCTTCACCAGCTCCGAACTTTTCACCGGTTCATTCTCCCACAGAATCAAACAAAAACGATATTCACTCTCAAAAACCTTCGGTGTTGCCATAGATACCTCCTCAGTCTAATGTGTTCGACCTGCTTTTAGTCTAATTCATTAGACCGTTTTTGTCAAGAAAAAAGCCGGAGACTTCTCCGACTTCTTCCTTATGGTTATTCACACATTTATTTAATTGCAAAATTCATCTTACTGAAGTAAGCTAAGCACACCCTGATTAGCCTGGTTAGCCTGAGCAAGCATAGCCTGTCCTGCCTGAGCAAGAATCTGGTTATTAGAGTACTTAACCATCTCAGTAGCCATATCAGTATCACGAATCTGGCTCTCTGCTGCGGTTGTGTTCTCTACAACGTTGTCTAAGTTGTTAATGGTATGCTCTAATCTGTTCTGAACAGCACCCAATGCTGAACGCTGGGTAGATACCTTCTGGATTGCCTCTGCGATGGTCTCAACTGCTGCAAGAGCATTGGTATCATCCGGACCATTTACCTTAAGACCATTTACACCAAGTGCCTTAGCGCTCATAGAATCGATATTAATGGTAATCTGGTTATTGCTGGTTGCATCTGCACCAACATGAAGAGTTAATGCTAAAGAACCGGTAATATCCTTCTTACCTGCTACATCACCTGCTGCAAGAGTCGTCTTATTACCGAGTGCATCATACACATCCGGAGCATCAACCTTTGCTGCTACATTGCCGTCAGAATCAAGT
This sequence comes from Lachnospiraceae bacterium, assembly GCA_017467845.1. GTDB lineage: Bacteria > Bacillota > Clostridia > Lachnospirales > Lachnospiraceae > Acetatifactor. Next base: position 15,006 of record JAFUKH010000041.1, read on the forward strand.
CCAAAATAGTTGCTCAATGCATTTGCAGAAATCATATTGCCATCCTTATCATAATATGCTGCAACTTCACCATTTCCCTGAGCCGCAGTTGCTGACTTAGCAGATAAAACAGCACTTTTAGAAATATCTGCATCACCTTCACTTGGCGCAGTTATACCGTTTGCCTCTAAATCTGCAACTTTATTTCCTTCCAAATCCTGAATCTCAAAAGAATCTTTATCTTTAGCAACAATAGTATAATTTTCTGCTACATTACCATTTAACTCTACCTTATATGCCTCTGTCAAAGTACCATCTGTTGGATAGGAACCTTCATAGCTTACACTGATACCCTGATTAACCAGTGCCTTTGCAATCTCATTCTGCTCATCCTGTCCAGCTGTAGCTGCAAATGTAACTCCTAAAGTCAGCCCTGTAGTGTCATCCTTTAAAGTACCAGCTGCACTGCCTGTTACTGTAGCTGCCTTAGCAGTAGTATAATTAACATAGCTGAAGCTTGCAATTTTACTTGCTTCGCTGTCACCTTTTAACAGATAAGCTTCATTGAACTTGGTTGTCTCTGCAACACGGTCAATCTCAGTAGTTAACTGAGCGATTTCATCCTGGATGTAGTTTCTGTCATCCTCAGAGTTGGTTCCGTTCGCAGCTTTAACAGCAAGCTCGTTCATTCTCTGGAGCATATCCTGAACTTCAGCTAATGCACCTTCTGCGGTCTGTACTGCAGAGATACCATCCTGTGCGTTTAAAGAAGCCTGAGAAAGACCTCTGATTTGCTTTCTCATCTTTTCAGAAATAGAGAGACCTGCGGCATCATCTGCTGCGCGGTTAATCTTATAACCGGAAGATAACTTCTCAGTGGACTTAGCCTGTGTTGCAGTGTTGATACCTAACATTCTGTTAGCATTCATTGCTGTTAAATTGTGTTGTACTACCATAATTTTACCTCCATGTGTTTGAATGATTTTAGGTACATCCGTGTACCATTGTTCTATAATATTCCGGCCCTAGGATTCCGGTTTATTACCCTTGTTACTTATTGTCGTTCCTTACAATTACCATATTGGACTTTTTCTTTTTGAACTGATATTTCTCCGGATGCTCCGGCTCTTCATAATATTTAGGCAGTTTTGCCAATTCTTCCGGATCCTGAATCCTTTTTTCCATGGCACGGCTTCTTACAATATTGACATCCTTTGGTGCGTCTACCATAATTCTTATATGTCCTGCTGCTCCTCCCAGAAATACAATCTTTACATCATCACCAATCAGCAGGTACTCTTCCTTTTTCATTGACATTCGTAACATTTCATTCCTCCCTGACACTAAATCTTATTTCCTTATAAAATCTGTATGTAGAAAAAAGTAACTTAATTGTAAATTGTGTTACCTTTTGTCATCAGAGCGTTATTTCCCTAAATATCTGATCACGGTCATCCTGTTCAATCCCCAAATATCTCTTGGTAACTTGATACGTAGAATGATTATAGATATTCACCAAAAGTGATGGTGCAGCCCCCTGCTTCCATGCATGATAACCAAACGTCTTCCGCAATGAATGACAGGATATTACTCCGGAAATCTCGCAATATTTTGCTGCCTGCCTAATAATGCGAAAGGCTTGTACTCTAGAAATAGGAACATTTTTATTACTGTGTGAAAACAAGTAATGTTCCGGCAAAATTATTCCATGCTTCTGTAAAAGTGTTATTCGATAATTCTCCAATGAACGTATAATGCTTTCGTTCAAATATATCAGCGATTTCTTTCCTGTTTTCTTCTCCGCAATGGAAATATGACTTCTGTACCTATTTCTCTCAAATTCATATACATCCCCCCATTTAAGAGCCAAAATATCTGATATCCGCAATGCTGTATTCAAACCGGTTGTAATCAAAAGTGCATTGCGTGGGCTGGGATGTATATATTTGTAGTAATCCTTGAAATTCTCTAAATCAGCGGATAATTTGATAGGTTGCGCAGTATTCATTTTTTCCTCCTTACCATGTCTTCCAATAAAGATAGTCTGTGGAATTTTTTTATTTTTTTTCATAAAGGTATAAAGTTATTTCAAAACGCTCCGATAAAAGATATGTAAGCGAAAAAGGTAACACAATTTACAATTGTGTTACCTTTTTTATATAAGCATTTTCTTATTTTATTAGTTTTTTAACGTTGACAAGATTAAGTTTCACAACATATACTTAATCATATCAATACTTTTTACATTTCCTTGGGCATTTCGCCTCTTTTCCTTACTTTATTATTATTAAATAAAAATGGAGAACTATTATTATGTATTACGAAAGTATCCTTTCCAGACAAGAACAACTTAATAAAGAAATGAATATTTTAAACCATGAAATTACCACTTTACCTTCGGGGGAATTGATTATTGTCCAGAACGGCAACTATACCAAGTGGTTCCAAACCGATGGCCATCACCCAATTTACATTCCTAAACGAAATAAAGGACTTGCAAATCAATTAGCATATAAGAAATATCTTACTGCGAAGCTTCGCAACCTCCAACAAGAGCAGCGGGCTAATACTGCTTATCTTAACAAGCATTCCTCAGTTCCGATAGATTCTTTAAATGCACTTCTAAACTCACCCCAATATAAGGAACTTCTTTCCCTTACCTTCACTCCACTTTCGGAAGAACTCAGTCAATGGATGCATGAGCCTTTCCCTAGAAATCCAAAAAATCCGGAGAATTTAATTCACCAAACTACTTCCGGCATTTGTGTTCGCTCTAAATCGGAATCACTAATTGCCATGCTACTTCATACTAATAGAATTCCCTTTCGCTACGAAGCTCCTCTTTATCTGGATGACTATACGATTTACCCTGACTTTACCATTCGCCATCCTCGCACGGGAGACTATTACTATTGGGAGCATTTCGGAATGATGGATAATGAAGATTATCGCCAAAAAACTTATTTTAAAATAGAACGGTACATTTCAAACGATATACTTCCCTCCGTTAATCTGATAACTACATTTGAAACAAGAAAGTCTCCACTGAGTGTCGAACTTGTAACAAACTATATTGAGCACTATTTTCTGCAATAAGATAAATACAGTTCATTAATTGGACATTAAAAGGCTCATTCCATTATGCCATGTCCAAATTTACCTATTTTTTTCATAGAATTTGCCGCTTAAGAAGCTAAACATTCTATCCTTTGGACATGGCTCCTATATGATAAGCTTCTTTCTTCCAAAAAGCACTTCATATTTGGACATCGTTCGTCCCCCCACACTCCTCACGTCCAAAAAGTTTACATAACTATATAATCCTTCCTGGAAATGGTGCTATTTTGGATATAGGAGTAATATTTTACGCTCTGATGTCCAAACAAGTCATATAAAAAGTATCTTCATCTCCCAAAGAATATACTCCAATCAAAAAGGCCCCCAAGTTGGGAGCCTTTCTAAATTCAAATTCTACTTGCCATGCATCATTCGGAATCCGCCCTGATGGGCTACTTCCTCATGTACGGCGTCGCCGTATACAGTCAAGCCGTAATGCATGCTCTTGTGAGCAAGCTCCCACGCACACATCACAGCTTTCCTATGCATGGCTCTTGCTCAAATTCATCTTATTCAAATGCCTTGCCGATAGAACCGAATAATTCCATCTTCTCTTTAACAGTAGCCTTGATTGCTTCTGCACCGGGAGCAAGAAGCTTACGAGGATCGAATCCCTTACCCTGCTGATCCTTACCAGCCTCAATGTATTCTCTGGTAGCTGCTGCGAAAGATAACTGACACTCAGTGTTAACGTTAATCTTAGCAACGCCAAGAGAGATTGCCTTCTTAATCATATCCTCAGGGATACCAGTACCACCGTGAAGAACTAATGGCATCTCGCCAGTCTTCTGCTGAATAGCATCAAGAGTATCGAAGCTTAAGCCTGCCCAATTCTCAGGATACTTACCATGAATGTTACCGATACCTGCTGCAAGCATATCTACGCCTAAATCAGCGATTGCCTTACACTCATCAGGATCTGCACACTCACCGGCACCTACAACGCCGTCTTCTTCACCACCGATAGAACCAACTTCTGCTTCGATGGATAAACCTAAGTTATGAGCAACTGCTACTAATTCCTGGGTCTTTGCGATGTTCTCTTCGATTGGATAGTGAGAACCATCAAACATGATAGAAGTGAAGCCTGCTTTAATACACTTGTAGCAGCCTTCGTAGCTACCATGATCTAAATGTAATGCTACAGGAACAGTGATTCCTAATTCTTCATCCATAGCCTTAACCATAGCTGCTACGGTCTTGAATCCGGTCATATACTTTCCTGCACCCTCAGATACACCAAGGATAACAGGTGACTGTAATTCCTGAGCGGTTAAAAGAACGGACTTTGTCCACTCTAAATTGTTAATGTTGAACTGGCCAACTGCATAGTGACCTGCTTTTGCTTTTTTGAGCATTTCGCTTGCTGAAACTAACATAAGACATTCCCTCCATGTACGTTAATTTTATCACTTATGCTCACTATAACACATCCTTGAAAAAAAAGAAACCTATTTGTTAAATTTTTAGCAAAAAGTTCAGCCATAACGTAAAAAGATCGGGAAATCATGCTCGCATGAATTTCCCGGTCTTTTACGTTATGAGCAGAGCGCCAGTTAATGAGCAAAGTTAGCTGCGAAGCAGCGAAAAAGCACCGTAGGTGCGACTTTGCGAATGGCGCGGCTGAACTTGTATTGTTCAGACGCAACTTGCGAATGGCGCGGCTGAACTGTTACAATTCTTTATGCCAAAGCACCGTTTAAGAATAATTCAATATTCTCTACAGCCTTGGTTTCGTCCCGTCCCTCTGCGGTAACGGTGACAGTCTCTCCATTATCAAGACCAAGTCCCATCATTCCCATGATGCTCTTAGCGTTTACCTTTTTGCCCTTTGACTCCAAGTAAATACTGCTGTCGTACTTACTTGCTACCTGTACCAGTACTGCTACCGGTCTTGCCTCAAGTCCGTTCTGTAACTTGATTTCCACTGATTTTTTTGTCATAATCTCCTCCTTTTTGCACATCGCACATATATGTGCGATACTGCCTTTACGTCCTCATTTTTTCTGCAAGCTCACTTAGCTTGCGTAGTCTATGATTCACTCCGGATTTACCTACCTTAGGATCCAGGAGTTCTCCCAACTCCTTTAAGCTTGCCTCCGGATATTCCAAGCGTACCTCTGCCATCTGCCGAAGACTGGGCTGCAGATTCTGCAAACCATAATGATCCCGCAGATACTCTATATCTTCTATCTGTCTGTTAGCAGCACTTACCGTTTTATTGATATTGGCAGCCTCACAATTCACTTTCCTGTTGATGGAGTTACGCATATCCTTTAAAATACGCAAATTCTCCAGATTCATAAGTGCCACGGGAGCTTCCATAATATTGAGCAGCTCCACAATGCTTTCACTCTCTTTTATATAGACCACAAAATATTTCTTGCGTATAATGATCTTTGCATCCACATGAAACTCACCGATAATCTCCTGCAACTGCAACGCCTTAGCCTCATCCGTACATACAAACTCCAGATGATAACCTTTCTCAGGGTCACTCATAGATCCTACCCCCAGAAAGGCCCCTCGCAGGAATGCCCGCTTACAGCAGTTATTTCGAAGCAGACTCTCATCTACCGGCTCGCTTAAATCTCCCATGGTTTCAAAAAGAAGCTCCAGCTCCTCTTCTTCCACCGGACAGTCCGCCTCTATATTAAATGCTTTCTTAAGTAATGTAAAGGCTTTTGTTACAGTACTTTCATTTTCTGTCTGAAAACCCACCCAAAAGACTCCGTCTTTATCTTTACCATATTGGCCACAAAAATGCAAGATGGCAGATAACTCTGCCACCCGACAATGTCTCGCAATATTTGTATGTTTTGCTAACTCTTCTTTCACACTATGAGAAAAGGACATTCGCATTCTCCTTCTTATCCGGATGTCTATTTACCACGGTAATCTACATCTCTATGATGAATGGTAATACCGTAGTTTCCCTTATTTTTCATTCTCTTATACAATTCATTGGCCAGAGTTACGCTTCGGTGTTTTCCACCGGTGCAGCCGATAGCTACCACCAATCGGTATTTTCCTTCCTTCACATAATTGGGAAGCAGGAATTCCAGCATATCCAGAAGCTTTTCCAGAAACTGCTCGGACTCACTAAAGCTCATCACGTAATCCTGTACTTCTTTGTCATTTCCCGTTTTTGCCTTCAGCTCATCAATATAGAACGGATTGGGTAAAAAGCGCACATCGAACACTAAATCCGCATCGGACGGAATTCCGTGCTTAAAACCAAAGGAAATCACATTAATCATCAGACTGTTGTAATCCTCATCCTTTACAAAAATGCGGTCCAATTCTTCCTTAAGCTCTCTGGTCAGAAGTGTAGATGTGTCGATTACATAATCCGCCATTTTCTTGATATCTTTCAGGATCTCCTGCTCTCTGCGTACACCATCCTCAATGCGATCGCCTTCAGAATTCAATGGATGAAGTCTTCTTGATTCCTTATATCTTTTAATCAACACGGCTTCACCGGCATCCATAAAAAGAATCTCAATATTATGTCCCTTACTTCGCAGCTCCGAAATAATCTTGGTTGCCTCCGTAAAGGGTTGCCCTGCTCGCGCATCCAATCCCAATACCACTTTTGTGATATTGTTATCCGGAACTGCACATAGCTCAACAAACTTCTCAATCAAAGAAACAGGCAAATTATCTACACAATAATATCCCGCATCCTCCAGCATTTTGAATGCGGTGTTTTTACCGCCACCGCTCATACCGGTAATCACTACGAATCGCATCTGTATGTTTCCCCCTAAGAATCCAAATAAATAACTTCAGGTTCTAATGTTACATCAAATTTCTCTTTCACAGTCTTCTGTACATGTGCCATAAGATTTCGCACATCTGCCGAAGTGGCACCGCATTTATTAATCACAAAACCACTGTGCTTTTCCGACACCTGCGCACCACCTACCGTATAGCCCTTCAACCCCGCATCCTGTATGAGTGCTCCTGCAAAATAGCCTTCCGGTCTCTTAAATGTACTACCTGCACTGGGATATTCCAGTGGTTGCTTATCCCGACGTCTGGCAGCCAAATCATCCATAGTTTCTTTGATGACACTCTTGTCACCTTCTTCCAACTGTAATTTCACTTCAGTCACAATATAGGGATACTTCTTAATCAGACTTGTACGATAACCGAATTCCATGTCTTCATTGGTGAATATCAGTTCCTCACCTTCTTTATTTACAACCGTCACCTGTGTCACTACATGCTTTAGTTCTCCTCCATAAGCACCGGCATTCATCACTGTGCCGCCGCCGATGGTTCCGGGGATTCCTGCTGCAAACTCCAGTCCGGTAAGCCCGTTTTCATATGCAATACGAGCAATCTTAGACATAAGTGCTCCTGCCTGGCAGACCAGACAGGAACCCTCTACACGTACTTCATTCATTTTATCCGCAATTTCAATAATCACTCCCCGATATCCTTCATCAGCTACCAAAAGGTTGCTTCCGTTCCCTATAATATAATAGGGAATCTCCACCTGACTTAAGTATCTGAGTACCTTGGAAAGTTCATTTTTATCTGAAATGCGTACCATCGCATCTGCCTCCCCGCCGATGCGAAAAGTAGTATGATTCTTCATCGGCTCAGAGATGAGAACCCTTTCCTCATCCACTAAACGCACTAAAGAATTAATTATTGCCTCACTAATCAAATTTACCTCCAGGGGCAGCCGCTTAATTTATTACCAGTGCGGCAGCTCCGTAAATACCCGCATCATTACCCAAGGTTGCAAGCGCAAACTCTGCACTCCTGCAGCCATGGAATGCATACTTTTCATATGCAGGTTTAATATACTCAAAAAGAATTTCTCCTGCCTTGGATACACCTCCGCCTACAACGAAGATTTCCGGATTCACCACTGCAGCCACTGCAGCTAGCCCCTTTCCAAGATAATCGCCAAATTGTTGTGCAATTTCAATTGCCACATCGTCTCCCGCCTTTACTGCATCAAATACGGCTTTGGCAGAAATATTTCCCTGACGGAGAGAGCTTGCCTTCTCATCCTTTGCCAGTCTTCTCTTTGCCAGACGTACAACACCGGTAGCCGATGCATACTGCTCCAGGCAACCATAATTCTTACAGCCGCAGCTCTCAGTTTCTGCATCTTCGATATGGATATGACCGATTTCTCCGCCGGCTCCGGTAGCTCCGGTAACAATCTTGCCACCAATGATAATGCCACCGCCTACCCCGGTTCCCAGAGTTACTGCTACCATATTGGAATGGCCTTTACCGCCACCTTGCCACATCTCACCAAGGGCAGCCACATTCGCATCGTTTCCTGCCTTCACGGGAAGATTTAAATATCCCCCTAAAACTTTCGGTATATTGAATACCCCCCAGCCCAGATTAACAGCCTTAAATACGGTACCTTCATCATCAATGGGGCCAGGTGCACCTACACCTACACCGATTACATCTGCGGCAGTGATGTTCTTCTCTGCCATTACCTTCTTAATACTTTCTGCAATATCAGGTAGAATTCCTTCTCCGTTATTGTCTGTCACGGTAGGAATCTCCCACTTATCCAGGACACATCCTTCTTTGTCAAAAAGCCCCATTTTCACGGTAGTTCCGCCGATATCTACTCCAAATGCGTACTTACTCAAAACTATTTCTCCCTTCTTACTCTTACTCACGAACACGCACTGACGTGCTCACTGTCTGCTACGCAGACTGTTCGTTATTTCGCGCAAGAAAAACAAATGTCGCTTCGCGCCGCTTGTTTTTCTCCTGCATGCTCAATTAGTCTTCATCTGCTTCCTCACGGCGACGAGCCAGATTTCTCTGTACACGTGCGTATAATTCCTGTGCCGCATTGTAACCCATCTTCTTCTGACGATGGTTAACTGCTGCCGACTCACAGATTACCGCCAGGTTACGTCCCGGTCTAATCGGAATGTTATGACATACTACCTTGTTACCAAGATATTCGGTATATGTCTCTTCAAGACCTAACCTATCATATTCTTTATCCTTATCCCATTCTTCCAATCGGATTACCAAATCAATAGACTGGGTATCCTTTACGGAGGATGCTCCAAAAAGCGCCTTGATATCTACGATACCGATACCGCGAAGCTCGATAAAATGCTTGGTTACATCCGGTGCTGAACCAATCAGGGTATCATCACTTACCTTACGAAGCTCAACAGCATCGTCCGTTACCAAACGATGACCACGCTTAATCAGCTCAAGTGCCGCCTCAGACTTACCGATTCCACTTTCACCGGTAATAAGTACACCTTCACCATATACGTCAACTAAAACGCCGTGAACGGTCATGCAGGGTGCCAGCTGTACATTTAACCAGCGGATTGCCTCTGCCATAAATGAGGATGTAGAAACCTTGGTAGATAAAATGGGCACATTATGCTTTCTGGCCAGTTCCAAAAAGGTTTCGTCCGGACGTAAATCTCTGCTGAATACTACCGCCGGAATATCATAGGACAACAGCTGCTCATACATCTGGCGCTTTCTTTCCTCTTCCAGCTCCTCTAAGTAAGTATACTCCACAAATCCGATTACCTGCACACGGGTACAGTCAAAATGCTGGTAATAGCCCGCCAACTGAAGTGCCGGTCTGTTAATATCCGGCTGTGTAACACGAATCTTGGACACATCGATTTCCGGTGTTAAATTTACTAATTTGGTCTTATCAATTAATTTTTGTAATCCGATACTTGCCATCTTTCGTCCCCCTGCGTTCTAGGAATTCTTTTAATAAAGTTTAACACAATAAAATAGAAATTACCACTGCGTACTTACGATTTCTCACTGCGGAAAAAAGCATAAATTCCCTCAGCTATGTGAAAGGGAATCTCAGGTATCTCACAAAGCTCCTCTACGGTGGCATTTTTCACATCTTCCATGGATTTAAAATGCCGCATAAGTGCCTTTCTTCTGGCAGGTCCTACGCCGGGAATATCATCCAGCACCGATTTCACCTGCGCCTTGCTTCGCAGGGACTTATGATACTCTATGGCAAAGCGGTGAGCCTCATCCTGTACTCTGGTAATCAGCTTAAAGCCCTCGCTTCTGGTATCGATGGGTATCTCCACATTATTATAGTACAATCCTCTGGTACGGTGATTGTCATCTTTTACCATACCGCAGACCGGAATATCAATATGAAGCTCTTCCAGCACGGACAACGCGATATTAACCTGACCACGGCCACCGTCCATCAGCAGCAAATCCGGAAATCTGGTAAAGCTGCCGTACTCCTTCTCCAGATTTTTTTCCTCCAGCTCCTTACTCTCCTCCATACCATGCAGGAATCTTCTGGTCAACACCTCTTTCATACATGCATAATCATCCGGGCCGGATACTGTCTTCATGCGGAATTTACGATAATCACTCTTCTTGGGCTTGCCCTTTTCAAACACTACCATGGATCCTACATTTTCAAAGCCGCTGGTGTTGGAGATATCAAAGGCCTCCATTCGCTCAAGCCCCGGCAAATCCAGCCACTCCCCAATCTCCTTCATAGCTCCGATGGTGCGCCCTTCCTCTCTCTTTAGCCGCTCCTTATCCTGACTTAAGACAAGCTTGGCGTTCTGCGCCGCCAGCTCAACCAGCTTCTCCTTCTGTCCTATCTTAGGCACACGCAAATATACCTTGGCCCCCCGGCGCTCTGACAGCCATCTTTCGATAAGCTCCCTGTCAGAGACTTCATATTGAAGCATCAGTTCCTTGGGAATAAAAGGTGTTCCTGCATAGAACTGCTTGATAAAATCCTCCAGAATCTGTGGCTTCTCCTGATCTGCAACATGCATCATATAATAATGCTCCCGGCCAATCAGCTTGCCGCCACGCACAAAGAATACCTGCACCACCGCATCATTCTCATCCTTATAAAGGGCAATAATATCCTTATCTTCCAAGCCACTGTCGGTAATCTTCTGCTTCTGGGAAACGCTTCGTACGTTAGAAAGCAGATCACGATACTTAGCAGCTTCCTCAAACTCCAGCTTCTCCGATGCCTCCAGCATCTTAGCTTCCAAATCCTTTAAAATCATATTGTAGTTACCATTTAGGAATTCAAGGGCACCTGCCACCTGCTGACGATATTGCTCCTTATCTATGTAGCCCTGACAAGGCGCAAGACACTGCTTTATGTGGTAGTTTAAGCAGGGTCTTTCGTTCCCTATATCCCTTGGAAGATTTCGGTTGCAGGTTCGAAGCTGATAAAGCTTATTTAATAAATCAATGGTATCCTTTACTGCTGCCGCGCTTGTATAAGGTCCGAAATACTTGGATTTATCCTTTTTCATCTCTCTGGAAAACAGAATGCGCGGATACTCCTCGCCCAAGGTCACCTTAATGTAGGGATAGGTCTTATCATCCTTCAGCAAAGTGTTATATTTGGGAGAATATTCCTTAATCAAATTGTTCTCCAGCACCAGTGCTTCCAGCTCAGAATCGGTAATAATATACTCAAACCGCGCAATGAGGGTCACCATCTTATCAATCATTGGACCTCTGCCGATGTTCTCACGAAAATATGAGCGCACACGATTATGCAGGTTAATAGCTTTCCCCACATACAGAATCGTATCCGCTTCGTCACGCATAATATACACTCCCGGACTGCCCGGAAGTTTTTTCAGTTCTTCATCAAAATCAAATTTCATGGTCCATATACGCAAGTAAGACCTTAATATTCCTTCGAAA
>JAFUKH010000042.1 GCA_017467845.1 Lachnospiraceae bacterium
AGAGAAATGATTAAGGTGATTGGTGTAAGATTTAGAACTGCGGGAAAGATTTACTTTTTTGACCCGCTGACCTTTGATATAAAGAGAGGCGACCACGTAATCGTGGAGACTGCCAGAGGCATCGAGTTCGGTACGGTTGTGGGAGATATCCGCGAAGTAGAAGATGATAAGGTCATCCAGCCACTTAAGCCGGTACTTCGTATTGCTACCGAGAGGGATGTGCAGCAGGAAGCGGGTAATAAGGAAAAAGAAAAAGAAGCGTACAAGGTATGTCTGGAGAAAATCCGCAAGCATGGCTTGGAGATGAAACTGATTGATGCAGAGTACACCTTTGATAATAATAAGGTTCTTTTCTACTTTACCGCAGACGGTCGTATTGACTTCCGTGAGCTGGTAAAGGATTTGGCAGCAGTATTTAAGACCCGTATTGAGCTTCGTCAGATTGGTGTGAGAGATGAGACCAAGATTATGGGTGGTATCGGTATCTGTGGAAGACCTCTTTGCTGTCATACTCATTTATCCGACTTTATCCCGGTATCTATCAAGATGGCAAAGGAGCAGAATTTGTCCTTGAACCCTACGAAAATTTCCGGTGTGTGCGGAAGACTTATGTGCTGCTTAAAGCATGAAGAGGAGACTTACGAGGAGCTGAATAAAGCACTTCCTAATGTAGGCGACTATGTGAATACCGATGATGGCTTAAAGGGAGAGGTGCAGAGTGTTAACGTGCTTCGTCAGCTGGTAAAGGTAGTGGTAGAGAATGGCGATGAGAAGGAAATTAAGGAGTATCCGGTATCGTCTATTTCCTTTAAGAAGCGTGGTTTCAGAAAAGAGAAGCTGGATCTTTCACCGGAAGAGCTGAAGACACTGGAGCTGATGGAGAAGCAGGATCGTCAGGAATCCGAAGAGAAGAACGATAAACCACAGCATCAGGAGCGCACCGAGCGTAAGGAGCGTCAGGATCGTGGCGAGCGCGCCGAAAAGGGTGAGCGCAGTGAACGTCCGGAGAGAAGAGAGAGACGTGACAGAGGAAACCGTCAGGAGAGAGGCGAGCGCAAAGAAAAGAATGTAAATGGGGAGAATCAGCCAAAGAAGGAATCTCAGGCCAAGCAGGAGCATCAGCCCAAGAATGACGCCCAGCCTAAGGCAGATGGTCAGCCTAAGGCAGATGGTCAGCCCAAGGCAGAGGGGCAGGAAAAACAGGGCAGACAGGGAAAGCCTCACCACAGACGCCGTTATAATAATGACAAGCGTGATAGACAGAGAGAGCAGAATGGAAAACCAAAATCTGGAGAACAGTAATTTAAAAGAGAACGAACGTATTGATGAATTGCAGCGAAATGGATATAAGATTATCCAGAATCCACAGAAGTTTTGCTTCGGGATGGATGCGGTGCTTTTATCCGGATTTGCGAAAGCAAGGAAGGGGGACAGAGTACTGGACATGGGAACCGGTACCGGAATCATCCCCATACTGATGGAAGCGAAAACAGAAGCGGCACACCTGACCGGCTTAGAGGTGCAGGAGGAAAGTGCTGATATGGCAAGACGTAGCGTTTCTCTTAATGGACTGTCTGATAAAATCGATATTGTGACAGGAGATATTAAGGAAGCAGACAAGATTTTCAAGTCTGCTTCTTTTGATGTGATTACCTGTAACCCGCCTTATATGATAGGACAACACGGCATTGCCAATCCGGATGCCCCCAAAGCCATTGCAAGGCACGAGGTGCTTTGTACCTTAGAGGACGTGGTGAAACAGGCAGCAAAGCTGTTAAAGCCCGGCGGGAACTTTTACATGGTACATAGACCATTTCGTCTGGCAGAGATTATTACTTTGATGGTGCAGTATAAGCTGGAACCGAAACGGATGCAGCTTGTGTACCCTTATGTAGACAAAGAACCGAATATGGTACTTATCGAGGGCTGCCGCGGCGGAAAGTCCCGCATGACCGTGGAGAAGCCACTGATTGTGTACCAATCACCCGGAGTGTATATGCCGGAGATATATGATATATATGGATACTAGGGTCAAGAGGTCATAGCACGGAGCAATCCGTAGTATCCAACGGTAAACAGAAATAAACATACATTACAAGTTATCATGAAGTAGGTTTCCATGGTATATCGTCACTATTTCGGCGCACTTAAAAAACGTCAGTCCTTGATGAGAAGACACTTTTGAGGGGCTTAGAATCTAGTACTGCTACGTTTTTTGCGTAGCGAGAGCGTGCCCGAATAGTGACGATATACCATGGAAATCGGAAAGAGGCCAACATGCCAGGAAAGCTTTATTTGTGCGCCACCCCCATAGGGAATCTGGGGGATATGACGCCCCGAGTAATTGAGACATTAAATATGGTGGATGTGATTGCGGCTGAGGACACCAGAAACAGTATCAAGCTGCTGAATCATTTTGACATACATACCCCTATGACCAGCTATCATGAGTATAATAAGGTGGAGAAGGCGCATCAGCTGATCGGACAGATGTTAAATGGTCAGAATATCGCACTGATTACTGATGCAGGTACCCCTGCAATTTCAGATCCGGGGGAAGTATTGGTAAAGATGTGCTATGAGCAGGGCGTTACGGTGACATCCCTGCCCGGTCCGGCGGCATGTATCACCGCGCTGACCTTATCCGGTCTTCCTACCAGAAGGTTCTGCTTTGAAGGATTTTTACCTGCGGAAAAAAAGGAAAAGGCAGTGATTTTGAAGGAACTGCAAAGTGAGAGCCGAACCATTATTTTATATGAGGCGCCCCATCATCTGGTAAGAACCCTGGAGGAGCTGTATAGTGCGCTGGGCAATCGTAAGATTACCTTGTGCAGGGAGCTTACGAAGAAATTTGAGACTGTTTTCCCCACGACTTTGGAGGGAGCACTTGCTTACTATGAAGAAGAGGAGCCTAGGGGAGAGTATGTGCTGGTAGTGGAAGGAAAGAGTCTGGAAGAGAAGCGTCAGGAAGAGATTGCCAGCTGGGAGGATATGTCGGTGGAGGAACACATGGCGTATTACCAAAGTCAAGGCATGGATGAAAAGTCTGCCATGAAACAGGTTGCAAAGGATCGTGGCGTGGGTAAGCGTGATATTTATCAGATGCTCAAGCTATAGAGGAGAATGGTATGTGCGAAAATTGTGTAAACTATGTTTATGATGATGAAGATGAATGTTATATTTGTCTGGTGAATCTGGACGAGGATGAAATGTACCGCTTTATTACAGGTACTCAGAAGGAATGCCCATACTTTAGATTGGATGACGAGTATGCGGTAGTAAGACATCAGATATAAGGAAAGAGGCGACTTAACTTGAAATATATTAAACAGCTTTGTATGATAGCTGCAGTATGTCTTGTGGCAGAGGCTATGGAATATTTTATACCACTGCCCGTGGCTGCAAGTATCTATGGATTGTTGATAATGCTTGTGCTCCTTTTGACCAAGGTGATTAAACTGGAAATGGTAGAGGATGTGGCAGATTTTCTTTCTGGAAACATGGCGATTATGTTCATCCCACCTACAGTGGGTATTATGGCTTGTGTGGAAGAAATGAAGGCTATGTTGGTGCCGCTTTTTGTGATTTCCATTGTATCCACGATTCTGATCATGGCAGTGACCGGTAAGGTGAGTCAGTTCATTATCCGTAAAACGAAGAGGGAGGAGAAATAATGCAGGAATTATTATCGAACTCTACTTATTTTGCAGTAGTGCTGACCCTTATTTGTTTTCAAATAGGTATCTGGTTTAAGAAGAAAACCGGTTGGGCCGTGGCTACACCACTTCTGACGGCGACTATAATCATCATAGCAGCATTATTAATTTTTGACATTCCTTATGAAAGCTATAAAGAAGGAGCAGAGATTATTAGCTTCTTTCTGACTCCGGCAACGGTGTGCCTTGCCATTCCGTTGTATCGACAGATTGAGCTTTTGAAGAAATACCCCAAGGCTATTTTTGGAGGAATCATCGCCGGAGTGCTGACTACTATGGTGAGTATCTTTGTGATGAGTTTGGCCTTTGGACTGAACCACCAGCAGTATGTGACATTGCTTCCCAAGTCCATCACTACCGCAATCGGCATGGGCATCTCTGAGAAAATGGGAGGTATCGTGACCATTACCGTGGTGTCCATCAGCATTACCGGAATCCTAGGAAATGTGATTGCAGAAAGCTTTTTGAAATTCTTGAAAATTGAGGAGCCTATTGCGAAGGGATTGGCAATCGGAACCGCATCCCATGCTTTGGGAACTACCAAGGCAATGGAAATGGGGGAAGTGGAAGGTGCAATGAGTAGCTTATCTATCGTGGTAACCGGTATTTTGACGGTGCTTGCGATTTCGGTGTTTGCACCGCTGATTTAGAATATTGGATAATGCAAAATCCCGGTCGAATGACCGGGATTTTTGTTATGTAAAGCTTTCCATCAAAGCATCAAACACTTCTTCCGCGGTAATCTCCTCCAGGGGGCGCGCTTCAAAGAAACCATCCTTCATAAGTTGCACCGCGGCATCCACCCCTATTTTATTATAAACAGAGAAATCTGCCAGCATCTTTGCGCGTTTCTCCTTATCACTATTGTACATCAGTTCACGGAGCGCCTGAAAAGCTCTTTGCATGTCTCCCAGTTCATTATCAAGAAAAGTGACCTGTATCCCTTTGCTCTTGGCAAATTCACTGTGATTAATCAAATGCATGGCTCCGCCGTAAGCGTCTCTTGCAGCAATAACCACCTTGCGGATATGCCCCATAACGATGGTTCCCATGCACATGATGCAGGGCTCAAGACCCGTGTAGAGGGTATATGTCTTAGGATGATGGTGTCTGCGGAGGTTTAAGTTACGGACTGCTTCCGCCTCTGCGTGAGCGACGATTGTGTTGGGAATGGGCCATTCGGCAATCTGATTCCGACCTTCTGAGACAATCTCACCTTCCTCATTTACAATAACAGCCGCAATAGCCTTGCTGCCCTTGCAGATGGATTCCCATTCCAGTTCAAAAATTCTTTTCCATGGATTTGATAGTTCAGAGTATTTCATGCCGGGTACCTCTGGTTTCTTAGAATACATTCATTTTACACGTGGTGGAATGTGTTGTAAAGAAATTAGCTGATAGCTTGAGCTTATTTTCTGCCCACAATCATCACATGATTACTTGCACCCAGAAGGGATTCCTCTCTACACACGCTGTAGTGGTAGTCACACCAGATTTTGAATTCTTCATCATTCCAAGTGTCCACCTTACCTGCAAAGGTAGGCGTCAAGCCGTCCTGAGCAAAATGGTCGATGATTTCCAGATTATTTTGTTGGTAGAGCTGTTCCATTTTCTGCTTTGTGGAATAGTAGGTGTCTGTCCAGAAGCATTTCTCGTCATCATGTCGCAGAACTCCGGTTTCTACAAGCTGCTGTGCCAGCCTTGCATCCAGGTACCTTTTGTCGCTCATGGCAATGTACTGGAATACATAGTAGCGAGGAATGTATGCGGTGAAGAGGAGTCCGCCTTTCTTTAAAACACGTAGACATTCCGAAAGGCATTTTCGGCGCTGTTCCTCGTCAATCAGATGATAGAAAGGTCCCATATTTAGCACTACATCAAAGGATTCATCTGCAAAGCAACTCATATCAGTAGCATCTAGAACAGCGGTTTTCATTTGATATGGTTTCTCTTGCAGTGTATGATTCATGACTTCTACATGTCTTGGTGTGATGTCTGTTGCTGTTACTTGATGTCCTTGCTCTGCCAGATGAAAGGCATAGATACCCGTTCCGGCGGCACAGTCAAGAGTGCTCAAATTCTTCCCCAGAAGCTCATCCATCACCTTGGCTGTGGTGAGAAATTCGATTCTTCTGGCGTTGTTGGTGGTTAATCGGTTCTCTTCTTTATATTGTTCATAACTGTCTACAACATAATTTTTCATGTGGTTCCTCCTATTTTGTATCTGTTGATACGCTTTAATAACTGCAAAGTTGCTCTAAAATTTCTTGTCTTCTGGAGCAATTTTGCTTCTTAAAAATGGGAAAAAGCGCTGTTTTTCCAAGAAAAAAGGGTCTCTGTAAAAAAATAATGTTTTCAGAGCATTTTTTATAGAGATGAAGTGGACAATTCAGAGCAACATTCACAAATTCGCTTCTGAATAGTCAAATAAAAAAGCCCTCCTCCCTGAATGATTTCAAGGACGAGAGCTATAAGCTTCGTGTTACCACCCTGATTTACCGATACCTCACAGTATCAGCCTCAACAAGTACGGATTATCAATCGATACTCTGACGCTGTAATGGGCGCACCCAGTATAGCCTTGTACTCTTGCACTCGGTATACGGCTCCAAGACTGGTTCAATGTTCTTTTCATAAAGCCTCGCACCAAATGGCTTCTCTCTGTGATGTCCGGAACATTTACTATCTCTTTTCATCGCTTTGGGCAATCATAGTATATTTGATTTGGTTTGTCAATAAATTTTATTCGGCCTTTTCTTCTTTATCCAAGTGTAGGATAGCAAATAAAAAGCTTAATCCCAAAAGTACCCATGGGGTTGCGCCACTTAGGAAATCGATGATGGGATTACCTTCGAAAAACTGGCTAAGAGCCAATATTACTGCACCTATGGCGATGCAGATAAATGCAAATTTAATTATTTTCTTTTCCGTATTCATAGCTTTAACATCATTTTCTAATTTCTTGATCATAGTAGTATCTCCTTTTAGTAGTCCATCAAGACTAATTTCATATAGCTCACTCATTTTAATGACACTTACGATATCAGGCAGGGACTTTTCGTTTTCCCAGTTGGAAACAGTCTGCCTGGAGACTAGCAATGTCTCTGCTGCCTGTTCCTGTGTAAGTCCTTTATTTGTGCGAGCTTCCTTTATTTTTGTTCCGATTCCCATATTTGTCCTCCTTCATTTGTGAGAATATCAAATTGTATGGAGAGTATCTATCAAAAGAGTTTTCCATTATGTGAAAAGTCGTGTCAAAATTTCTTTACATCCGGGCTTTCTCCAAAAATTCCCTTAAACACCTCTAATTCTAACATAGCTTTTCTTGGATTAATATGTGAAAATCTAAGCTAGATAAGAATGTTTTTACGGAGGTTCATCATGCGGATTACCGGAGATGTAAAATATAAATATAAGAACGCACCCATTCCGGGTGGCGGATATGTAACCGGCTTGCAGTATCATCCGAAGAAAAAGGATGTGCTTTATGCAAGGACGGATATTGGTGGTACTTATCGATTTGATTTTGAGAAGAATAGATGGAAAAGTTTAATTGAACACGTGACAGGAGAGCATCTGGAGGAAACATATCCCATTGCACTGGGGTTGGATGAGAAGCACCCGGAGAGGCTCTATATTGCCAGTGGTATTTGGAATAAAGGCGAAGGTGTTTTAAGTATTTCCGAGGATTATGGTGAGACATTTACTAAGGAAGTGATTCCCACAACTGTGCACGGTAATCAGAGCGGGCGCGGCGTGGGCTACCGTCTGGTAGTGGATAAAAATGACAGTAGTGTCTTATATTTTGCATCTCAGATAGGTGGTCTTCTAAAGACTCGTGATCGTGGAAAAAGCTGGGAGAAGCTTTCTGTACCGGAGGATTATACCACTTTTGTGTGGGTGTCCGATGATTCTCAGACACTGGTGGTAGGAACCGCAGGATATACAACTAGGATAGATGATTCTCTCCGTGGACACAGTTTATATGTGTCCTACGACGGTGGCAAGAGTTTCGAGAAACTGATGCAGCCGGAGAATGTGATTGTAGAAGATTCCAAGATGAATGGCTTAGTGGCATCCAGATATGATTACGATGGCACCTATCTGTATGTGACTTTTGGCTGCACCGGAAGGTGGAATTATATTGTAGATTTAGGTTATAGCTGTGATACCGGTGATGTCATCGGTGGCAAGGTGCTGCGCTATGAGTTCAAGGATGGGAAGATTAGCGGATATACCGACATTACTCCTTCCGAGGACGGAATCCACACCGGTGAATATTTGGATTACGGCTTCGGCGGTGTATGCTCCTGCCCTGCAAAACCGGGACTTTTGGTATGCTCTACTCTTTGCAAAGAAAAAATGGGGGATGAGTGCGTATACATTTCCGAGGACTGCGGTAACACCTGGCGCGTCAGCTTGAAAGGGCTTGAAATCGGCGGTATCTACTTCCGTACTTCCTATATGAGACCGGAGCATAACGGCAATCATTGCCTGCTCCACTGGCTCAGCGATATTAAGATTGATCCTTTCAATCCTAATAAAGTGTGGTTCAATTCCGGAACCGGTGTGTTTACCTCAGATGCGCTGCTTTCAGAGAATCCGGCATACCATGATTTCTGTGACGGTATTGAAGAGACGGTGCATTTGAATGTGTATGCGCCGCTAAAAGGTGATGTAAAGCTTCTGGATATCGTAGGTGACCTGGGTGGTTTCGCGTTCCGGGACTTGAATACCCCATGTACTAATTCTTTCGCGGATGCAGAGGGCAATCGTTACATTACCTGCATCAATGCAGACCTGTCCGACGAGAACGAGAAGCTGGCGATTATCACGGCCAGAGGTAACTGGAAGGGTAAGACTAAGGGAGGGCTTATCCGTACCATCGATGGCTATGAAAGCTATGAACGTATCTCTATGCCTTTTGGTATCAGTGAAAGATTGGATAAATATTTGCACTGGATTGAAAAGCCAAATGTAAATGCTGGCTGGGTGGCAATGTCACCAAATGGAGAAAACATCGTGTGGTCCGTGGCGGATATCATTCGCCTGCCTAAGGATTTGGTGATTTACAGTAAGGATGCAGGCAAGAGCTTTTCACAAGTGGTGATTTATGATATAGACGGTAAGCAGACCGTCGAAGGCTTCTTCAAAGCATACTCTGACCGTATGATAAATAATTTGTTTTATGGCTTTGATGAGAAGGGAAAAGTTTACATAAGTAAGGATGGAGGCGCAAGCTTCTATGAGAAGGATGTACCAGGTTTCCCGGCGGCGGACTTCGGACTGATTGACACTGCCAACAAGACAGAAGCAAGAGGTGTGGCAGGCAAGAGCGGTGAGTTCTACATGGCACTTGGCCAGCATGGACTTTGGAAATTTAACTATAATAAAGAAGATGACAGTGTTGTCATTAAAAAACTTAGTGAGGATGGTGATATTATCCACCGCGTAGGCATAGGTCTTGGCAGAGAGGGTGGCGACTATCTCACAGAGGATAAGGCTCTTTATGTCATCGGAAGCATCGATGGCACTTATGGTTTTTACCGCACGTTGGATGAGGGTAAGACTTATATGCGAATCAATACCGACAAGCAGATGTATGGCGAAATCAACAGCTGCGATGGCGACAAAAATGTATTCGGAAGATTCTTCATCGCTACAGGCTCCAGAGGCGTGCTGTATGGTGAAGAGGTAAAGTAAAATGTAACCGTAACGCCGTCCCAGGGTGGTATACATATACCTTCTGCTTAGGGGTAATTTGAGCACGTCGGTGCTTAGCGAGGTGTTTTCGAGCTTAGCATCCGCTACGTGTGAAATTTAGTGAGAACGTGCCCCAAAGTGGAAGGTATATGTATACCACCCGGGGACGGAAAAAGGAGGACGAGATGACAGTTTATACAGAGAATAATAAAGTAATTATTGCAAACGGTAAGCAGACGCTCTGGCTGGAGCCATGGGGCAAGAATAGCTTCCGTGTGCGTATGACCGGCGAGTCTAAGATGGATGAGAACGACTGGGCACTGACGGAAAAGGTGGAGGATTGTCCGCTGGATATCACCGTGGAAGAGTTGGACACCACCGACCCTTGGTATGCTACCGAGGAGTATGCGCATTACCATTCTACCGGAAAGCAGTATACCGTGAAGAACGGCAAGATTACTGCGGTGATTAATCCGGAGGGCTGGATTAGCTACTACAATCAGAAGGGAGAGCTTCTCACTGCAGAGTATTGGAGAAACCGGAACCGCATTAACCGTTACTGTGTGCCTATCCGTATTGATGCAAGAGAGCTTAAGCCCATTCAGGGAACAACGGACTTTGAGCTGACCATGCGCTTTGAAGCATATGACGATGAGAAAATCTTTGGTATGGGTCAATACCAGGATAAGCATTTGGATAAGAAGGGGGCTACTTTGGAGCTGGCACATCGTAACAGTCAGGCCAGTGTACCGTTCATGATTTCTAATCGAGGCTATGGTTTCTTCTGGAATAATCCTGCCATTGGAACCGCAACCTTTGCAACCAATAAGACCGAGTGGTATGCAAAGAGCTGTAAGAAGCTGGATTACTTTATTACCGCAGGAGATACTCCTTTTGAAATCGAGGAGCAGTACAGTGCTGCTACCGGTAGAACACCGATGATGCCGGAGTATGGTCTTGGCTATTGGCAGTGTAAATTACGCTACCGCAATCAGGAAGAGATTCTGGCTGTGGCGAGAGAACATAAGAAACGTGGTCTTCCTATGGACGCTATCGTTGTGGACTTCTTCCACTGGACCATGCAGGGTGACTTTAAGTTTGAGCCAAGAGACTGGCCGGACCCGGAAGCAATGGTAAAGGAATTAAAGGGGCTGGGTATTGAGACGGTAGTATCCGTATGGCCTACCATTGATGAACGTAGTGAAAACTATGGGGAAATGAACGAGAAGGGTTATCTGGTAACTGCTGACAGAGGTATGTCTTATCACATGTCTTGGATGGGCAATACCGTATTCTACGATGCAACCCATCCGGGGGCACAGGCTTTTGTATGGGATCGTTGCAAGAAGAATTACTACGACAAGGGAATCCGTTGTTTCTGGCTGGATGAAGCAGAGCCGGAGTATGGGCCTTATGATTTTGATAATTACCGCTACTATGCAGGACCAGCACTTCAGTGTACCAATACCTATCCTGTGGGCTATGCAAAAGGCTTTTATGATGGACTTAAGGAAGCAGGAGAAACCGAGATTTTAAGCTTAGTACGTTGTGCGTGGGCAGGAAGCCAGAAGTATGGTGTCCTTACCTGGTCGGGAGATGTACACTCCTCTTTCCGTTCCATGAGAGAGCAGTTGCAGGCAGGTCTAAATATGTGTACCGCAGGAATTCCGTGGTGGACCTCCGATATCGGTGGCTTCCTTGGCGGTAATATTCAGGATGAGCATTTCCAGGAGCTTTTAGTCAGATGGTTTGCTTGGGGCGCGTTCTGCCCGGTATTCCGTATGCACGGTGAGCGTTCTCCTTGGTATGAGAGAGAGCAGGAGTTCATTAACAATGTGCGTCAGCTCACTTCCGGACAGGACAATGAGGTGTGGAGCTTTGGTGAAGAGAATTACGAAATCCTCACCAAGTATTTATTTATCCGTGAAAGACTTCGTCCTTACATCAGAGAATGTATGAAGACTGCCAGTGAAAACGGTAGCCCGATTATGCGTCCATTATTCTTTGATTTCTCAGAGGATAAGGCAAGCTGGGATGTAGAGGATGCTTACATGTTCGGTCCGGATTTACTGGTGGCACCTGTTATGGAAGAAGGCATCCGCGAACGTGAAGTATATCTTCCCAAGGGAGCAACCTGGAAGGAAGCTTATACCGGTAAGGTATATGAAGGCGGCCAGAAGGTGATGGCTCAGGCTCCCATTGAGATTATTCCGGTATTTATCAGGGATGATAAGGAGTACGATATTTATTAATAACGAAAGATAATAAAGGGCTTTGTGCAGAATAACTATTTGCACAAGGCTCTTTTGTGTTAGTTGACATATTGATACTATTGGAATAAAATATGAATGAGAGAAATTTATCTGTTGGTAAACTATAGGAGATATCTCTAAGTGCAATAGGGATATTTTGACAAAAACTTTCCCGCATGTGGAGTATGTGCCATATACAGAAGGGAGAGTATAGTAAATGAATCTAACAAATGAACAGAAAAGGGAAAAAGTAAGGAATTTCAGGCCGATTGATGATGTATTCTTTGAGGTTCTTGCGCAGAATCCGGCGGTTTGTCAGGAGATGCTACGGACAATTTTGGAAGATGACAAACTTGTGGTTACCAGTGTAATCACACAATCCGATGAGCGTAATATATATGGGCGTTCTGTGAGGTTGGATGCATTATGTCAATTGGGTAACGGGACAAAGTGTAATATTGAGGTCCAGCGTTCCGATAATGACAATCACTTGAAGCGTGCCAGATTTAATGCGGCAAGTATCACGGTGAAGGATTCAGTACCGGGTACGGATTTTGAAGAGGTGCTGGAACTCTATATTGTGTATATTTCGGAGTTTGATTTCCTAAAAGGAAACAAGACGATATACCATGTAGAGAAGGTGCTGAGGGAAACAGGGGAAGTCATTGATGATGGATTACATGAGATATTTGTTAATACTGTCATTGATGACGGGACAGACATTGCTCAGCTGATGTCCTGTTTCACAAAAAAAGAAGTTAAGAACTCCAAATTTCCAATGTTGTCATCGGAAGTCATGCGTTTAAAGGAAACGGAGGGAGGCATGAGAGTTGTGTGTGAAGTAATGCAGAAATATGAAAACATTGCTATACAGAAGGAGCGTTTGCAGGCAATTAAAAAGATGATTCAGAAAGGCTATCCAAAAGAAGATATCCTCGATTTAGACTACACAGAGGAGGAGTACGCCGAAGCGGAGCGAGAGTTGTTATAGTCGGTATAAGTACTGTTAGCGCAGGCGTAGCGGCAGCTGTAATGCTTAAGAGAAGAAATGAAAAAAAGGTTAAGTAATATTCAAGATTGCATCGGTATTTTGCCGGTGCAATCTTTTTGTCAAGAGGCTGGGAAAATAGTATGAGCAAAACGAAAAACAGTTGACTAAAACACGGGGGGGCGTAAACTTAACGTAAATTTTGTTTACGTGGAGGAGAACGATGAAAAAGTTAAAATTATTTTTGTTGATGACAATGGTTACGTTAACTTTATGTGCTTGTGGTGGCGAGGCGGCACAGAGTAGTCCGGAAGACAGTAAGGCTAATAGTGAGGTATCCCAGGAGGATGAGAAAGATGACAAAAATGACAAAAGTTCTGTTAAGGAGTCGTCTTTTGAGTGTTTGCCAGAAATGAAAGATGCGGTACTTGAGGATTGTCTTGTACAGATTGGAAATTCAATTTTTCGATTGGACGGCACTATGTCATTGAAGGAAACAATGGATGCACTGTCTGCATGTGGATTGGATGTAACAGTTGATGAGGCTGGCGGAAAGGAGATTAATTTAGAAACAGGCTTGATTCAAGGAAGGGATTATCTATACATTAACGCATATGTAGATAATACACTTTATTATTCAATGACTTTTCAGAATTCCTCAGAAGAAACCGTAGCCATGGGTGATGATGCGGTAGATTTAAAATTACTATGGGCAGGAGATAAAAAAGCACTTGAATACATGTACTTTTGTGAGGGAATTCCCGGGGATGGAGAGGGACTCACCTATACATCCATAAAAGAGACGTACACGGAATTGGAAGAAACGGATCAGGGGTTAAGTAGAAAAGTTTCCATAGAAAAGGAAGATGGTCAGATGAGAGTTATAGATTTACTTTTTATAATTGACTTTTCGGATGGTTCTTGTACAGGTGTGGTATTAAATGTATACGGATTATAGTTAATAGAGTATACCTCACTGGTAGTGAAATGAGATTGGCATTAGGACGTAGTTTACAGGAATTACGTCCTTTTATAATGCTTGTGATTCTAAAGTACCAAAAGAAATATCTTGACATTCAAAGTATTTGTGATATAGTTTGAATATCAAAACAATCGAAAATCAAAATAAAAGGAGATAAAACCATGTTAGAAAAAGTAATCGAAATCGTAAAAGAGCAGTTAAACGTTGAGGTAGAAATTACTGCAGAATCAAACTTCAAAGAGGATTTAGGAGCAGATTCTTTAGACTTATTTGAAATCGTTATGGCTTTCGAAGAGGAGTTCGGTACCGAGATTCCTACCGAGGATTTAGAGTCTATCGCTACTGTTGGTGATGTTGTAAATTACTTAAACGCAAAGGGTGTTAACTAAGTTTACAGGCAAGCGGAGTATAGAGATAAATGAAAACTAGAGTAACGGAATTACTTGGAATTGAATACCCGATTATTCAGGGTGGTATGGCCTGGGTTGCTGAGTATCACTTGGCAGCAGCGGTTTCAAACGCAGGCGGTTTAGGTATTATCGGTGCAGCAAGTGCACCGGCAGAGGTAGTGCGTGAGCAGATTCGCAAGACCAAGGAATTGACAGATAAGCCATTCGGCGTAAATGTAATGTTGATGAATCCCAACGCAGAGGAAGTTGCAAAGGTTGTTGTGGAAGAAGGCGTTAAGGTAGTAACTACCGGTGCAGGTAATCCGTCAAAGTTTATGGCAATGTGGAAGGAAGCCGGTATCAAGGTTATTCCTGTAGTAGCGAGTGTGGCTTTGGCAAAGCTTATGGAGAGAGCCGGAGCGGATGCGGTTGTTGCAGAAGGTACTGAGTCCGGTGGACACATTGGTTCTACCACTACTATGGCGCTTGTTCCTCAGGTAGTGGATGCGGTGAATATCCCTGTTATTGCAGCAGGTGGTATTGCAGATGGAAGAGGCTTTGCAGCATCAATGATGCTTGGTGCGGAGGCAGTGCAGATGGGGACCAGATTCTGTGTTGCGCAGGAGGCAATTACCCATGACAACTATAAACTCAGAATTATTAAGGCGAAGGATATCGATTCAGAGGTAACCGGTTTATCACATGGTCACCCTGTTCGTCAGCTTCGTAACAATATGACAAAGGAATACTTAAAGCTGGAAAAAGAAGGTGTTCCTATGGAAGAGCTGGAGTATTTAACTCTTGGTTCTCTCAGAAAAGCAGTTATGGATGGTGATACCATCAACGGTACTGTAATGGCTGGTCAGATTGCTGCTATGGTGAAAGAGGTTCAGCCTTGTAAGGACATTATCGAAGAGATCATGACCGACGCAAAGAAGTTACTTAACAGAGAATAGTTGAAAGTGTGGATAATCCGGTGAGGCAGAGCCGAACCGGATTATTCGTTAGAAATGGGAGTTTATTATGAATAAATTAGCATTTATTTTCCCGGGACAGGGTGCTCAGTACGTAGGAATGGGTAAGGATTTCTACGATGCAGATGAGACCTGTAAGGAAATTTATAAAGCAGCAAGTAAGGCAAGCGGATTGGATGTAGAGTCACTTTGCTTTACCGAGAACGAGGAAATCAATATTACTGAATATACACAGATTGCTATGCTGGCAACAGAGGTAGCAATGCTTTCCGCAGTACAGAAGAAGGGACTTGTTCCTGATGTAACTGCAGGACTTAGCCTTGGAGAATACGGTGCGCTGGTAGCAAGTGGCGTTATGAGCATGGAAGACGTATTCAAGGTAGTGCGTAAGCGCGGCATTTATATGCAGGAAGCAGTTCCTACCGGTGGCGGTATGACTGCTGTTCTCGGCTTGGATGCAGAAACCATTGAGAAGATTTGTGAAGAAACACCGGGACAGGTATCTATCGCAAACTACAACTGTCCGGGACAGATTGTTATTACAGGTGAAGTGAATGCGGTAGCAGCTGCAGCAGCAAAGCTTTCTGAGGCTGGCGCAAAGAGATGCCTTCCACTTAAGGTAAGCGGACCTTTCCATTCAGAAATGCTTGCAGGAGCAGGTGAGAAGCTTGGCCAGGTTCTTGCAGAGACCACTGTAAACGAAATCAAAATTCCTTATATCACCAATGTGACTGCTGATTATGTAACAGACGCTTCACAGGTAAAGGATCTATTACAGAAGCAGGTTTCCAATAGTGTTCGCTGGCAGCAGACTATCGAGAAGATGCTTGCTGACGGTGTGGATACTTTTGTGGAAATTGGACCCGGTAAGACTTTAAGCGGATTTATGAAGAAGATTTGTAAGGAAGCTACTGTTTTGAATATTGAGAAGGTAGAAGATTTGGCGAAATTGGATGAGCTTGTTTAGAGCTTAGATTTCAGGAGGATAGAAAACATGCTTAGTGGAAAAGTGGCACTGGTTACCGGTGCGAGCAGAGGAATCGGAAGAGAAATCGCTATTACATTAGCAGGATATGGTGCTAATGTAATCGTAAATTACAACGGTTCAGCCCAGGCAGCTCAGGAGGTTGTGGACACAATTTTAGCAAATGGTGGACAGGCAAAGGCTGTGCAGGCATCTGTAGCAAAAGATGAAGATTGTAAGAGACTGATTGAGGATGCACTTGCAAGCTACGGTAAAATCGATATTTTAGTAAACAATGCAGGTATTACCAAGGATAATCTGATGATGAAGATTACCGAGGAAGATTACGATGCGGTAATGGATACCAATGTTAAAGGAACCTTCATGACCATTAAGCACATGTACAGAGCTTTCCTGAAGCAAAGAGGTGGGCGTATTATCAATATGTCTTCTGTAACCGGTCTTTCCGGAAATGCGGGACAGACAAACTATGCAGCAAGTAAAGCAGCGATTGTTGGTCTTACCAAGAGTGTGGCAAAGGAGCTTGCAGCAAGAAATGTTACCTGTAATGCGATTGCACCGGGCTTTATTGCAACCGAAATGACTGAAAAGATGTCTGATGCAGCGAAGGAAGCTGTATTATCCCAGATCCCTATGAAGAAGGTTGGAAGCGTTAAGGATATCGCAGAAACCGTAGCATTCTTAGCAAGCGACAAAGCAGCATACATTACAGGCCAGGTCATCTCCGTTGATGGCGGATTGCACATGTAGCGGATAGCGTTGGCTAGAGAAGTTTTACAGATAAATTTTGTACAAATTAACCGTATAGCAGCAAAAGAGCACCAATATATACCATTTCTTCTGACCCTTGAAAAACGTCAGCACTTAGCGAGTGGGAGCAGTGCGGACCACGAGGTTAGTACTGTTACGTTTTTCACGGAGCGGGAGCGTGTCAGAAAAATGGTATATATTGGGGCGAATTTGCGGAAAGGTATAGGAATATGAAGAAAAGAGTAGTTGTAACCGGTATGGGTGCCATCACCCCTATTGGTCTTAGCGTAGAAGAATTTTGGGCAAACGTAAAAAAGGGCGTAACCGGATTTGATTTTATTTCTAAATTTGATGCGTCTGAATATAAATGTAAAATTGCAGCAGAAGTAAAGGGCTTCGAAGGCAAGAACTTTATGGATTTCAAGGCTGCTAAGAGAATGGAGCTTTTCTGCCAGTATGCAGTAGCGGCTTCTAAGGAAGCTATGGAAGATGCAGGCGTGGACATGGAGAAGGAAGATCCTTACCGCGTAGGTGTAGCAGTAGGTTCCGGTATCGGTTCTCTTCAGGCAATGGAGAGAGAGCATCAGAAGCTTTTAGAGAAGGGACCGAATAAGGTAAATCCTCTTTTGGTTCCTATGATGATCTGCAACATGGCTGCAGGTAACGTGTCTATCCAGTTCGGTTTAAAGGGCAAGAGCATTAACGTTGTTACTGCTTGTGCAACCGGAACCAACTGTATCGGTGAAGCATTCCGTACCATTCAGTACGGTGATGCAGATATTATGCTTGCAGGTGGTACTGAGAGCAGTGTGACTCCTATCGGTATCGCCGGATTTACTGCACTTACTGCATTATCTTCCTCAGAAGATCCTGCAAGATGCTCTATTCCTTTCGATAAGGACAGAAGCGGTTTTGTAATGGGTGAAGGTGCAGCAGTTCTTGTTCTTGAGGAGCTGGAGCATGCAAAGGCTCGTGGCGCAAAGATTTACGGTGAAATTGTAGGTTACGGATGCAGCTCTGATGCATACCACATCACTTCCCCAGCAGAGGACGGAAGTGGCGCAGCAAAGGCTATGGAAAACGCTATGGCAGATGCCGGTGTTGCTCCTTCCGAGGTAACATATATCAACGCTCATGGTACTAGTACACATCACAACGATTTATTTGAGACCAGAGCAATTAAGCTCGTATTTGGTGAGCACGCAAAGGATTTGAAGGTTAACTCTACTAAGTCTATGGTAGGTCACTTACTTGGTGCGGCAGGTGCGATTGAAGCAATTACCTGTATCAAGGAGCTTCAGGAAGGTTATATCCATCCGACCGTAGGATATCAGAATCCTGATGAAGAGCTTGATTTGAATTACTGTAAGGAAGCTTATGAGGAGGAGTTTGAATATGCGTTATCCAACTCTCTCGGCTTTGGCGGTCACAATGCAAGCTTATTAATGAAGAAGTACGTATAAGGAGAAGGCCATGTCTGTATTAACAACCAAGGAAATTATGGAGATTATCCCACATAGACAGCCGTTCCTTTTAATTGATACCATCGAGGAATTAGAATATGGCAAGAGAGCAGTGGGCAAGAAATGTGTAACTTATAATGAACCATTTTTTGCAGGACACTTCCCAGCTGAGCCGGTTATGCCGGGTGTGCTTATTATCGAGGCACTTGCTCAGGTAGGTGCGGTTGCAATTTTAGGACTGCCGGAGAACAAAGGAAAAATCGCATACTTTGCAGCAGTGAACAATGCAAAGTTCAAGGGTAAGGTTGTACCCGGCGATGTGCTGATGTTAGAAACCGAAATCACAAAATGCAAGGGACCTATCGGTGTAGGTATGGCAAAGGCTACCGTAAATGGCAAGCTGGTTTGCCAGGCAGAGCTTACCTTTGCAATCGGACAATAATCGAGGTAATTATGGAATTAAAACCATTAAAAATAGGTGATTTAGTAGCAAAAATCCCTGTGGTACAGGGAGGAATGGGTGTAGGTGTCAGCTTATCCGGACTTGCCGGAGCAGTAGCCAAGG
The DNA here is from genome assembly GCA_017467845.1 of Lachnospiraceae bacterium. GTDB lineage: Bacteria > Bacillota > Clostridia > Lachnospirales > Lachnospiraceae > Acetatifactor. Next base: position 18,768 of record JAFUKH010000042.1, read on the forward strand.
AAGGTGGCGTAGGAATCATTTCTACAGCCCAGATTGGTTACAAGGAAGAGAGCTTTGATACTGACCCTGTCGGAACAAATTTAAAAGCCATTGAAACAGAAGTAAAGAAGGCAAGAGAAATCGCCCCTAAGGGAATCATCGGTGTGAACATCATGGTTGCCACAAGACAGTATGAGGAGTATGTGAAGGCTGCAGTAAAAGCTGGAGTGGATCTAATTATTTCCGGTGCAGGTCTTCCAATGACTCTTCCGGAACTGACAAAGGGCTTTCAGACCAAGATTGCTCCTATCGTTTCAAGCCTTAAGTCCATTCAGGTTATCTGGAAATATTGGGAGAAGAAATATAATGTAGCACCGGACATGGTCGTGATTGAAGGACCAAAGGCCGGAGGACATTTGGGCTTTACCTATGAACAGCTTCAGGATATTCCGGGCCTTTCTTTCGAAGAGGAAATTAAGAAGATTATTGCTTTTGTAAAAGAAAATGCTGCAAGAATCGGGAAAGAGATTTCTGTAGTGGTAGCCGGAGGAATTTACAACAGAGAAGATGCGGAAAAGGCTATAGAGCTAGGCGCAGATGGCGTACAGATGGCGACCCGTTTTGTTACGACTTACGAGTGTGATGCGTCAATGGCGTATAAGCAGGCTTATATAGATTCAAAAGAAGAAGATATTATCATTGTAAAGAGTCCTGTAGGAATGCCGGGCAGAGCTATTAAGAACCCTTTTATGGATAAAGCTGCTTTAGGTCAGGTGCCCCACGGCAAGTGCCGTATGTGCATCAGTACCTGTAAGCCCATGGAGACCCCTTACTGTATTACAGAAGCGCTGGTAAATGCAGTAACAGGAAAAATTGAAGATGCGCTACTGTTTTGCGGAACCAATGCATACCGTGCGACGAGGTTGGAATCCGTAGCAGATATCATGAGGGAATTTCAATGAACGCAAGAATAATTGGAACTGGTAGCTACCTTCCAAAGAGAGTGGTTACTAATGATGATTTAGCAAAGATAATGGATACCAGTGATGAATGGATTCAGTCCAGAACCGGTATCAAAGAGAGACATTTAGTAGTGGAAGAAAATACAGCGTCCATGTGTATCGAAGCTGCAAAAGAAGCTTTAAAGGATGCAGATATGGCTGCAGAAGAGATTGAGCTGATTATCGTAGCTACACTTTCTGCAGATCATGTGACTCCATCTGCAGCATGTGAGGTGCAGGCAGGCATTGGGGCAGTAAATGCTGTAGCATTTGATTTGAATGCAGCATGCTCCGGATTTGTATTTTCTTTAAATACCGCTCAGGCATTTATTCAGTCCGGAATTTATAAGAATGCATTGGTATTAGGTGCAGAAACCTTATCCAGAATCATGGACTGGAATGACAGAGGTACCTGTGTACTCTTCGGAGATGGTGCAGGTGCAGCGGTAATTAAAGCAGATGATGAGGGCATTATGGCCTTTGAACAGTATTCAGATGGTGCAAAGGGCCATGTGCTTGCAGGAATCAACCGCAAGAACAACAACCCTTATGTTAAGAATGATACAGACCCCACTTATGTACAGATGGATGGTAAGGAAGTGTACAGCTTTGCAGTAAGTACCGTTCCAAAGTCCATTCAGAACGTACTTGACAAGGCGAATATGACTGTAGAGGATGTAGATGTGTTCCTACTTCATCAGGCCAATATCCGTATCATTCAGTCAGTGGCAAAGCGCTTAAAGATTTCTTTGGATAAATGTCCAATCAGCTTAGACCACTGCGGAAACCTTTCTGCAGCAAGTATCCCTGTACTTCTTGATGAAGTAAATAAAAAGGGAATGCTTAAACGCGGCGACAAGGTGATTCTTTCCGGTTTCGGTGGCGGCCTTACCTGGGGAACTACATTACTTACATGGTAGTGTCATTTACTACAAAAACTACCGGTATTCTCCGGAAAATTGTAATATTATAGAATTATTTCGTAGACTAAGCCCCTCAAGGGCATATATCTTCCTTTTCAGACTGTTGAAAAACGTCAGTACTTGGCGAGGTATTTTCGAGCCTAGAACTGTTACGTTTTTCACCAAGCGAGAGCGTGTCTGAGAAGGAAGATATATGCCCGCCGAGGGGCGCAAATAAACCACAATACTTTGAATTTCAAACCATATGTAGGAGGAGTATATATGAACTGGGAGCAGGCATCCAAGGATTTGGAGGAAAGACGTGCAAAAGCCGCAATTGGTGGCGGACAGTTAAAGATTGATAAACAGCATCAGCA
>JAFUKH010000043.1 GCA_017467845.1 Lachnospiraceae bacterium
CTTTTTTAATCATTATCTTTTCCTTTCTTCAAAATCCGCATTGCAATATCTGCCGATTGTAAGGCAAGCATCTCTTCCACATGCTTGCTTACCACCTGGTATCCCGCCGGATTCCCTGCGTATCCAAGAGGTACCACCTCTCTGGTGGACTCCCCACCCTGCAGCCATTTTTTCATTCCTTCTTTGCTTAACGACGAAGACTTTAACTCCTTGGCAAGCTCCAGGTTCACCTGTTCCGGGCAGAAATGATTCAGCACCGCCGTTTCAAATGCCCCGGCATGAATATCCAGAAGCCCTGCCTCGGATGGCTCCTGCTCCTCGAACCACTCCATAGGATAGTCCGGGTTAGAAACCAACAAAAACTCCTCATCTCCCTGCCAGCCATAAAGTCGTAAATCCATAGACTCCAAAACTAGTCTGACATGAATTCCCAGTTCTGCATTTACCCTCTTAATAGCCTCTGCAATCGCTCTTACATGAAAAGAATCCCCATGATAGCTAAAGCAATATATCTCTGAGAACCCAAAGTCTTTCAGATTCTCAAAAATCTCAAACAAAACCTGCTGCATGGTCTCAGGTTTTAAAGAAAAACTTCCTGGAAAGCCTCCGGTGCAGTAATTGACTCCCCAATAATAGGGTGCCCCAATGACACATTTCTGTCCCAATGCCCCCAGTCTCTCCTTCACAAGCCTGCACATAGCTGCGCTCCAATAAATATCTGCTCCCAAAGGAAGATGTGGACCATGTTCCTCAATAACTCCCAGTGGAAAGAGCACCGGTTGCTTCTCTTCCCCTGCGCGTTGCACCTGCTGCCAATTGCCGGTAACCATTGTATCTTCAAATATAGATGAAAACATTTATACGACCTCCCTCACAAAATAAAAAAACGCAAAGCTCCTCATCATCACTACAAATGGCTCTGCGTCTCCTGCGTCCGGCTCAATCATTTACTTTTTATTCACTGGGTTCGACTTATAAGTACCGGACTTAACCAGCATCATAATTCCCTGAAACTCCACACTTAACATCTCTGATATTTCTTCTGGTGTCAAATGACACACTTTCCCAGCCACCAATACACATATGCCAAATGTATGCAACCAAACCTGATTAAACAAAAGCTCTGCTTCCTGTCTGTTCAATGCATAATCCTTCTGCATAATATCAATACATACTTCCACAGTATCCCCTAGCTCACCAATTAACATATCATAGGTCTGACTCTCCCCATGCTCCCGCATATAAACCAACTGAAACAGCTTAGGCTCTCGCATGGCGAACTCTATCATCTTCATTCCCACATATTTAAATGCCGGTGTGTAGTTAAGTGCATCCGCTACATAAGCCTCAAACTCCCGGAGTGCCACTTTTCTAACTTCCTTCTGTAACTCTTCCATATTCTTAAAAGCAGTAAAAATAGGTGAAGAAGATGTACCTAACGCTTTACCAAGCTCTCTGGCTACAACTGCATCAATTCCCTTCTCTCTTGCAATTTCAAATGCTTTCTGTACAATTTCCTCCCTGGTATATCTCGCTTTTGGCGGCATAGCAAATTACCTCTTCTGTTTTAAAACAAATGTTATGTAACACTAGCTTTATTATAGTACTTTTTTCACACATTTGTCAACAAGCATGGAAAAAGCTGTTACAATATGAGCTCTCCATGGGGAAGAACTCCTCGTGGAAAGATATACTATAACAGCCCTTTTATCCTCTACACTTTCTTAACCGGTCTGATATACTTCCAGAATCTGGTGCAATCATGATAGAAATAGAATATTCTGCCGGGAGTAGTATCAAGGCAATAGCCCGTAGACGAGTAATTAAACTCCTTCATCGCCTTTTCGATTTTTTCCTCAACCATACGGTTCTCAGTTTCAAAATCAAAGGGGCCATGTTCAAAAACGATATACTCAGCTTCCGGAATATCAGTCAGAAGCATTTGCTCCGGTACCTCACCACTGTAATCAAGTGGCAAACGAACTCCATAGCACTCAGCAAGAGGGATCCCCCAGCTACAAATTCTTCCTGCTGGTTCATTTACGAACGCCATGATTTGCCCACTACCGCTATCTGCGCCGCTTCCGCCCATATCATCCAGCTTTCCCTTGATACTGTCCAGCAGTCCACAAATAGTTTCGCAATCCTGTCCGGGGATTAGACTCTGCTTTTGCCAGAAATCCCAATATCCAATGCTTTCATAGTTTTTGATATGCAAAAACTTATGAGCAGGGATGGTAATAAAATAAGTCTTTACTTCTTCGGTTGTATTGTGCATACCGGTTCCTCCAACTCCTAAAAGATAGCAGTCAAAAGGTTTGATGATAGTACGAAGCACTACCGGCACCGGATTATGACGATACTCACTGGGAGTAATTCCATAAGCATCCTTGAATGCACGGGTAAAAGACTCATGGGATGAGAAACCATAATCTAGTGCGATGTCCAGGATACCATCGTCTGTATCACGGACGCTCTTCAGTGCAAACGCCAGTTTTCTAAAACGAAGATAGTCCCTGAACTGCATCCCGGAAATTTCCTTGAATTTTCGAGAAAAGTGGTATTCTGAGTAGCCAAACTTCTTCGCCAGAAGCTTCAGTGTAATCTGCTCGCCACGCTTTTCTTTTATGCAACAGTCAATTTCTTCAATTATCCTTTGGATGTTTCTATTCCATTCGTACATCAACTCACCTCTTTGCTACTTGAAACAATTATACGAAACTATGAGGATTGAAACTTGATATGAATTGCCATAATGCTCAAATCCATGAAAGAAAATGAAAACAGCTCCGAAAACCTAAGATTTCCGGAGCCTTCTTATTATCCTAAAAATTTATCCAATGTACTGAAAATCATCTCTGCACTGGCAGGCTTAAGTAAATATCCTGCCGGCTTCAGTCTGAGTACTGCTTCAATATGGTCTTTATCATTTACACCGGTTAAGAATACCACCGGGATATCCTTAGCTTCTTCTACCTCTCGAATCATCTCCAGCGTCATCTTGCCATCACACATGGGCATCTCATAATCAAGGAAAATTATATCCGGTTTCTTCTTTCCAATCAGGGTAAGTGCCTTCATACCTGATGTAGCCATCTGCACATCATACTTTATCTTAAGCATTTCATTCAAAGTACGAAGCTGCATCGCATTGTCATCCACTAAAAGAACGACTTTCTTACCATCCTTCTTTTCTTCTGCAATCACACCGTCCTCATTGCATTCCAGTTCCAGCTTTGCACAGATTTCTTCCAAGATTCTCTCGTTCTTAAGAGGTCTGATTAACAGACTAAACTGCTCAAGCTTGCAAAATTCATTAAAGTTCTCTACTTCTCCTTCTGTTCCGATGCAAATAACCGGAATGCGGGAATAATTAAATTTCAACTCACTAAAAATCTTTCCACTGTCTGTATCAAGACCTACAAGACTAATAAGCACTAAGTCCGGTTTCTCCACCTTCAGCATTCCTTTTGCCATCTCGTGGTCATCCACACACATCTGTACCTTAAAGAACTGGCTTAAATAATTACTGATATCTTTATATAACGCATTAATCTTACCAATAAAAAATATTTTCTTCATACTTAAACCTCACATTCTCTCTTTATCTTATTAATTGTCATTATAGCATCTTCTGCTTCTAAATTCATTACTTGACAGCAAAGTTCTTCCACTAAAATCTGAATATTTTCTCTATATTCGTATTTTTTAATCATATCACATACATAATCTGCCGCATCATAATCATCATTTTCAAGATTCATCTCGAGCATTTCGAAATAAGGAAGCACCTCTTCCATGTTATTTACAGAAACCTTCTCTTCTGATTTGGGTAAAATTGTTGCAATCCTCTGTCTGTGTCTTTCCATCTCTTCCAGCAAAATGGGATGCACTATGGTTATCTTTTCCAAATCTCCTTCTAGGGCCGCAACCTCTAAAAGTCTGGCGACCTTAGATAACAACAACGCGCCCACTGTAGCAGCTGTACTCTTTAGCCCATGAACTTCTATCCTGTACAGTGCCAGCTGCTCTTCCTGACGTATCTCATCGTACAGGAGCTTAAGCTTTTGGGGAAGCTGTTCCAGAAGATGGTAAAAGTCCTCCAGTGTTTTTAATAAGAGTTCCTCACTTCTAAGCAGATTCATGGCATAATTAAAATCAAACTCATCCAGTGGCGGAATTCCCGGCTCTTCTGTGGCTGATGATACAACAGCTAACGGTTCTCCCTCTTTCACCAGTTCCTCGGGTAGGTACTTCAAAATCATTTTATCCAGCTTTTCCGGCGCAATAGGCTTTGCCAGATAATCATCAAAACCGGCTTCTAAATACTGTTCTCTTGCTCCCACTACCGCATTGGCAGTAAGCATAATTATCGGAGTATCGCTACACAGATTTTCCTCTTTCATAAGCTGCAACGTCTCTACACCATCCATATTGGGCATCATATAATCCAGAAATACGATATCAAAATCCTGCTGCTGGGCAAGTGCTATACATTCTTCACCACTTCCTGCCTCATAGATGGTAATCTGCGTCTGCTTAAGTAAATTACAGAATACCCTACGATTCATCTCATTATCGTCTACTACCAGCACCTTGGCATCCGGGGCGGTATAACTCATATCATACTCGTATTCCTCCGAAATACGCAAAATACGCTCATGAAAATCTCCCAAGGGTTCCGGATTCACAATGGTCTGCACCAAATCAAAATAGAACTCGCTACCCTTACCATACTCGCTCTCTACCTTCAGTTCACTTCCCATCAGGTTTAAAAGCTGCATGGCAATGCTCATGCCCAGACCGGTACCCTCCACATGCCGGTTCTTTGCCTCATCGATTCGCTCAAACTTGGCAAACAGCTTTCCCAAATCCTCTTCTCTGATACCGATTCCGGTGTCTTTTACAGAAAAATGAAGAATCGCATTTTCTCCATCCACTCTGCCGGTAATACGAAGCGTCACACTTCCCTGCTGTGTATACTTCACTCCATTGGTGAGAAGATTCACCAACACCTGACGTATCCGCAAATCATCTCCATAATAGGTCGTAGGAATCGTGGAATCTATATCAAAATTTAGGGACAGCCCTTTGCTCTTGGCCCTCACTCCAATCATATTGTATAAATCATTCAAAAGACTGCTGATTTCATAATTATCCTTCACCAGTTCCATTTTCCCGGACTCAATCTTGGAGGAATCCAAAATCTCATTAATGATACTTAAGAGTGCACTTGCGGAACTCTTAATATCATGAGCATACTTCTTAATCTCCGGCTCTGAGCTCTCGCGAAGAATCATCTCATCCATACCAAGCACCGCATTGATCGGAGTTCGGATTTCATGGGACATTCTGGCAAGAAAGTCTGACTTTGCACGGTTTGCCGCATCTGCACGGGCTGTTTCTTCCTGCAATAGCTTTACCAGTACTGCATCCGGATTGGCAACTGTCATATATGTACATAAACAGAATAATACGATACCCAGGCTGGAGGTAAGTGCTGCCGGAATAAATACCTGGAACAAAGACGCTCCTAAGGACGAAGCCAGTGCCAGCGCCACCGCTACCTTATTCTTTTTAGAAATATCCTTCTGATACCGTATTATCAGTTCTATAATCAGAACCAGATAAACACCAATACATGCATACAGTCCAAAGACCGCTAAACCATAGGAAAAATTTCCATTCTCTGTTTCCACATAGTAGAATGGTAAGAAGCAATCTATCACTGTAAAAACAAAATAGGGAATCATCGTCCAGCCCTTTCGCTTGAGCTCCCTTCCCACCTCCGACTCGATAAGGGCCACCAGATACTGATGCAAAAGAGTAAACACCGCCGCCATTGAATTGAAGAAGCACAAATGTACAATCCTGTTCAAAAGCGGATGTATAATCTCCAGATGATTTACTGTATAATTGGTTACAACATCAAAAATCAGATTTATAAATCCGCATATCAATATGCGGATGAAAATCTTATTCTCCTTATCCTTCTCCTTGATTCCAAAGGAACACATCAAAAACAGAGCACCTATAACAAACATTGAATATATCTGGGCTTTATAGTAAATCATAATGTCCTCCTAGTTCCATAGTACTATTATAAAAGAATAAGCTGTAAAACACAATCGCGTTTTACAGCTTATTTCCTATCTTCCGCTTACCTGATAGTTTCTATATAATTTTGTTCCTACAAATATTAGTACCATACTACATATTACATACAAAATGGGGGCAAATTGCAAATTGGTAAAATATCCCCCAAATATATTGATCAGACGATAATCTGAGAATTTCCACAGTCCCATGATGGTGGTAGGAAGAAGCTCATAAATCTGAGATATTACCCTGTATTTCGTCGGAATCATAATGACTAGGGTCAAGAACATTCCACCGGTCATCAATCCCATCACTGCCACGCTATTTCGCAATGCCTCCGATAAAAACATGGAAATAACACTATTCAAAACGGCTGCTGCCAAATAAACCAACAGCATCAGCAAAACTGCCTGTCCCATGGTAATATCCCAGCATGCCATGGGTGCATAAATCTGCAATGCCACATCAAAACCATCAGTTCCATAGATAAGCAGCGTCGGCACCAATGAACACAGTAACAGCACAAAGGCACTGCATAAGGCAAAGGTAATCCCTGCTAGGAGCTTTGCAAAATAAAGTTTCTGCTTACCATACCTGCTACATAGAATCAACTGATCCGTCTTCCTCACGTGCTCCTCCGAAAATAAAGTGGAAAGGCAAATAGCAATCACCAGCAGCTGCATACTATTCAAAGAATACAGTTCTCCTAAAACCAGTTCCCAACCTGCCGCATAGCCATAGGTAAAAGGCTTGGTTATCGCTTCTTCTCTCTCCTGCCAGTAGGCACGCTCACCCTCTGTCAGTTCCTGAGCAGTCATCTCCTCCTGTATATTTTTCATACGCTCTTCATATAATCCATCCTCATCAATTACATGAATTGCGTTATCGTCCCCGGTAATCCGGCGCACATATAAGTATATTTTGCTCAAACGTTCCTGCTCTTTGATACGTTTCTTTGCATCCTCTACTGACTCTTCCGAAGAGATATTGCCGGTAACAGCGACCCTCTCCTCTGAATATGTGGTATAATATATTCCCTTATAAGCATCCTTCACCTCAGAAAGCAAAGCATCATCTATCTTTTTTCCAATAATTGTAAGGTCATTCTCCTTCTCCCTCTTTATGGCCTCATAACCACTGATTTCGGTTTCATCTCCCTCTGTCACATAAGTGTTGATGGAAAGTATCTCCGCCACTCCCATAAATATGGAAATCAGCACCATCACAGCCAGAGTAATCCATACAATCTTTCTTTTAAATATCTTCTTCAGCTCGAAGACATACATGGTTCCAAAATTATTCATGCCCTGCCTCCTCTCCGAACTGCTGTAAATAGAATTCCTCTAAATCTCCATTCTCTTCCGTCCATTCCCCCTGATATATAAGCTGCCCGTCCTTCATCATCAATACCTTATCCGCAATATGCTCAATATCAGACACGATATGAGTGGAAAGAAGTACAATACTCTTCTTCCCCAGCTCCCCTATCAGATTGCGGAAGCGCACCCTCTCCTTAGGGTCCAGCCCCGCCGTGGGCTCATCCAAAACGAGCAGCTCCGGGTCATTCAAAAGTGCCTGGGCAACTCCCAGTCTCTGCTTCATACCGCCGGAATAGGTCTTTACCTTTTTCTTCGCCTGCTCCGTAAGCCCCACAACCTCCATCAGTTCCTTTACCTTTCTTTTGGCATAGGATTTCTCCAGTCCTTTTAGGGATGCCATATACATTAGGAAATCCAGTCCTGTAAACTCCGGATAATATCCGAAGTCCTGGGGAAGATATCCTAGTTTTCCCCGATACTCCTCCGTTGACACATCTGCTTTGTCCAGCACCACTGTACCTCCAGTAGGCTTTAATATTCCGCAAATCATTCTCATCAAGGTTGTTTTTCCTGCACCATTTGCTCCCAGAAGTCCGTACACTCCCGGAGTCAGGCGCAGAGAAATCCTGTCCACCGCTATCTTATTCTTATATTGCTTGGATAAGCGGTCAATTACTAATTCCATGCCACATCCTCCGTTTGATAAATTATCTTTTTGTACTCCTTAATCACTTTTACCAACAGGTACACCACCAAAGCGCACCACCAGATAAAGTACTTTTCTTCATAAATCCACACAAGAAAACCTCTGGTCCAGACGCTTAGCAGACTGACCATAACCGCACATCCCATACATACATAGGTACTCTCCCAGTCATATAATTTCCGCACTGCAAGCAGTCCCAATACCGTCGTTAACAGGTAAGGAAGTATCACATAGATACCGCTTCTGATAACAGGTAAGAAAGCAGTTCCTCCCGCAACCGGAATCATCACTCCAAGAAGTAGCGCATGCAGACATCCGATTGCCGTCAGTCTTGCAAGAATCACACTCTTTAACGAGAATCTAGTGGACATCTCCAGCTCCGACATACCATAAGCTGTTGACCTTGTTCCCTCTGCTATCGCACACAATGCAATATAGGGTACCAAGGCAGAAACAATCCAGATACTCTCCTTTCCCACATAGTCTGCGCTTGCAAGCACCAGCATAAAAATAAACACCGAAACTACCCACACTCGCTTACGGATATATCCAATCTGTGCTTTCACAAAGTCAAATGTACTGACATTTTCGGTTCTTACCATTTGTAAAAATTCCTTTTTCTTCACCGGCTCCGGTGCCTCAAAGGCTTCCTGCAAATATGTCTTCATTTCCCGTTTCATAAAGCGCCCTCCTCTCCTAATATACTTTGTAATCTTCCTGTTGCATTTTTCAGTTTCCGGTACAGTGCAAATCTGGAGATTCCATATAGCTTACACATCGCTGCTATGGGAACCTCATTCACATACCGTAGAAGCAACAGCTCCTTCTCTTCTTCCGACAGTAGGGACAGTGCCTCCTTCAAAAATATCTTGGACAGCACCTGTTCCTCATGCCCCTCCAGAGCTATCTCCTCCGAAAGCTCCGTCTCTTCCTTCTTCCGAAACCGGTCTACACACAAGTTATGTGCAATTCGATACAAATACTGCAACGTAAAGTCATTGCCGTAATGTCCGAAACGCTCATAAAATCTAAGAAAGGTTTCCTGCGTAATATCTTCCGCTGCTTCCCTTTGGTGCACCTTAAAGTAGCAGTAGCGGTATATTTTATCATATTGTTCTTCTAAATCTGTTTTGCCCATGGACCGCTGTGAAACCTCCCTTCATAATGTATAACGTTTGACGCACTATGAATGTGCGGTGTTATTCAAAAATATTTTAAATACAAAAAGAAGCCCTGTAAACAGAGCTTCTTTACTATTAAAATCACTATACTACAATCTCGCATCAAAGAGCCCGCAGAAACTGTCAATGGGGTCGATTCCGGTAAATGCCTCTTCACCTGCCATCAGCTTCTCCACAAGAGCATCCAAGGTGCTATCCTTACTATCATAAGTATTAATATAGGTTCTTGCCTGCGGAATATCTGCCAGCATGGTAGGCTGTCCGCAACCTACTACCACTACAGGCAATTCAAATACATACCAAGGAATTTCTCCACCTCCCTTGGACAATCCAAAGCTAGGTCTGCCACTGGATACATCGCAGAGGGTAATTACCATATCCATATCCTTTATGAAATCTGCAATGGCATTCTTCCCGGCAAAGTAAAGGTTGATATTGGGCTTCTCACCTGCTGCCATCTGCTTCTTCATCTTATCCAATGGACTTTCATAGATAAAGGCATCAAAGCCCTTCTCACAAAGTCTTGCCTTAAGAGCCTCCGCAGGATTGCCGCCGCCATAGCCCATGGCCTTCATCAGTTCACCCATGGCACCGCTGTTGCCCTTAATATGAACAATCATTATTCTCTTATAACGCTCCGGAGTAATGGGTAATACACCCTCATCCTTATACTTCACAAGCGTAATGGCATCCTTACTGATTGCCTTCTGCATCTCCATGTATTCCGGCTTTCTAAGGGTTGTCGCCAATACTTCCTGCTGTGGTACAAGCTCTTCCTTTGCCTTCTTATGAAGCCCCATACGAGCCTTAAGACCAAGGATTCTGGTAAGAGCCTCTACCATTCTCTCTTCGCTAATCACACCTGTCTTGTATGCATTTAACATGGTGTTAAAATCTTCTTCCGGATCATTGAAGAATAAGAACATATCACAGCCAGCATTAATGGATAAAGGAAGCATCTCACTTCTCTTCATACGATTGGTCATGGCAACCATGTGGGAAGCGTCGGTTACTACCATACCGTTAAAGCCAAGCTTATCACGAAGCAGACCAGTCATAATGTTTTTACTTAAGGTAGCCGGCATCATGTCATCATCCTTAATATCCGGGGCCAGTGCCTTCTCGTACTTGGGCATCAGGATATGACCACCCATGATAGCATCTAAGTCGTTCTCAATCAAAGTCTTATACACATGACCATAGGTTGCATCCCACTCTTCTACATCAAAATAGTTCACATTATTGGAAATATGTGCATCTCTAAAGTCCTGTCCGTTTCCCGGGAAATGCTTTGCCGCGCAGGCAAATCCCGGAATGGTATGAGCTCCCTTAAGATAAGCTGCACTCATTCTTGCAACCCGCTCCGGGTCATTACCGAATGCACGTCCAATGACTTCGGTATTCTCCCAATTATATGCAATGTCACATACCGGCGCAAATGCCATATTACAACCAATGGCAGCCCCCTCTTCGTTGGACATCTTTCCAAGCTGGAATGCATACTCATCATTGTCGGTAGCACCAATCTTTACACCGGAACCGATTAAGGTACCGTCTGCACAAGCACCATCGCCGCCGGCCTCAGTATTACATGCGATAAATACAGGAACCTTGGCATACTTCTGAAGTTTACGGTTCTGCTCCTGAATAGCTGCTCCGGGAGCCGGGTTATAACGGCATCCACCTAAGTGATACTTCTCCATTAGTTCTTTTAAATGCTCTTCCTCATGAGAAGAAGTAAGCTGGAAAAATAACTGTCCTACCTTCTCCTCATCACTCATTCCTGCAATCGTTTCCTCTACCCACTTGCAATCCTCATCTGATAAATAATAGGGTCTTTTCTTTAAATCCACCATACGCCTCTTCTCCTTTACTCTAAGTTCTCTAAAAATTGCTTTTCTTTCTCTTCCTGATATACTCCACCATAGCTTCCGCTCATAAGCTTTTCTACGGCAATGCCTTTGAACTCACTCCAGGATTCCTTCTCGTGTCTTACTAAAATAGGGTAATAGTACACATCATTTTTCTTCGCCGCATCCTTATCTCCCGGGGCATCTCCCACCATAAGAACACAGGACTTATCATATCCTTTTTTCAGAAGCTCCTGTATGCAGTATGCCTTACTCCCTACATCCTGCGCCAGAATAATATCCACGTACTCCAGCAGATGATACAACTCCCATTCCTCCACCACAGCCTGTCTGTTGGCAGAAGAAACAATGGCTACGTCACCATATTTATGGGCATATTCCAAAGCTTCCTTCACCCCCTCAAAGGGCTTCTTATCCCGGTCGGAAAGCTCATTAATACTCTCATTTACTTTTTTTGACCAGGAAAGTGCTTTTTTTAAGCAAATGCTGTCCCGGTTTTCGATTGCCTTCTCCAGTGCAGGATTAGACAACTCCGGACTACTTTCCACCCATGCCTCTAATTCATCAATTCCTTCAATCTTAGAGTAAGTAGCATCAATCTCCTTAAGAGCCATAGCCAGACCTTTGAATCTGTTGATACCACGGGTCATGGTATAAAGGTTAATCTCATTCCAGCGTGCAAGAATTTCTTCCTGCCACTGCTCAAGTCCCCATTCCTCCACCATACATGGACCAAAGCAGCGTATGTGCTTTATATCCATGGTATCCATGGCACATCCGTCGGAATCTATACAAAACAGAAAATCCTTTTTCTTTTGAAAATCACCTAAACTTACACTCATTCTCCCGCCTCCTTCTCTTTTATGATTCTAACATATAGTACTTCTTTACCATGAGTAATATTATTAGTTTTTATCGTATAATTTTTATCAATACTTGTTTCTATCTAAAAATTATACGATAATAGAATAAAAAAATACGCTCAATACTTTAGGAGTACTTATGAGATACGACAACGAGTTAGCCTTTGTAGAAAAACTATTACATAATCTCCATATGAACCTACGCTATATAACTGCGAATTCCTCTGAGGAAACCCTGGCTTCCAAGAGAATCGGTCTACAGGATATTTTGAATTACAATTTTGATTCTTCCACTATTTTTCAATTATTTGACAAACAGTGTAAACCCAATACCCTCTACCGTATCCACACACCACTCCTGTGCCACTATATTCTGTTTCGTCTTCCGGATACGGAGCATCCTGTTTACGCTTATGTGGGACCTTATACTCTGAGCCCCATCTCCAAACAGGACATTCTAAAACTGGCGGAGCAGTTTAAGGTAGCTCCCGGTAATGTAACGCAACTGGAGCAGTTTTATATGAATCTTCCCTTTATATCGGAAGAAAGCCTCCTCTTTACCATCCTATACACCCTTGGTGAAATCATCTGGAACGATGCAGATAACTTCTCTATCTCCGATGATTTTCATTTTCCCACAGCTCTTCCTAAGGATTTTGTTCCCCTTCTGGATGTGGAATCACCGGACGATGCGCTGCTGAGCATCCAGATTCTGGAACAGCGCTACGAAGTAGAAAGCCAGCTTATGCAGGCGGTTACTGCCGGGCAGACTCACAAGGCGGAGCTTGCCCTCTCCCACCTGACTTCCCGGCAGCATGAGGCAAGGACAGAAAATCCGGTGAAGGATATGAAAAACTATGCCATCATCCTAAATACCATTCTGCGCAAAGCCGCAGAGCTTGCCAATATCCACCCCATACAGATTCACACCATCTCCTCTCAGTATGCCCGGAAAATCGAGCTCATAACCTCTCAAAGCTCCTTTACCGCACTTTCTAAGGAAATGGTACGAAAATATTGTTTACTGGTACAAAATCACTCCTTGAAAACTTACTCAAAGCCCGTTCGAAGGGTAATTACAAAAATTGACTATGACCTGACAGCGGACCTAAGCCTGAAATCACTGGCGAGACTCCTAAACATCAATCCAAGCTACCTGTCCACCCTCTTTAAAAAGGAGACCGGCCTAACTCTGACAGAGTATGTAAACCGTAAGAGAACAGACCATGCCATTCTGCTGCTCAATACTACAGATATGCAGATTCAAACCATCGCTTTATATTGCGGAATTCCGGATGTGAATTACTTTACCAAGACCTTTAAGAAAATCGTCGGGAAAACGCCGACGGAATATCGACAGATGGTAACAGAGAGGAAATAAAGAAATGCCTGCATCTTCCATTCAAAGATACAGGCTCCTCTTCTACTTCAAATATGCATTTTTCTTCAGTTCCGCAAATCTCCTATCAATCTCCCCCTGCATTTTCTCTACCACATCTCGATACTCTTCCTTCTGTAAGTGCTTCGTTCTGCCCATCATGGACAGCCAGTCAAGTACAGGGATTTTCTTACCGGTCTTTTCCGGGTCGTAGGAAAGTCTGGTCACGCCCTGCTCCACTTCGTAGAGTGGGAAATAGCAAGAATTTACCGCAGCCTCAATCACTTTACGCTCTGTGGCGGGCTTATCGTTCCAATTTAGCGGACAGGCCGAGATTGCTTTTACATAAGCAGTACCTGTTGTCTTAGCATAATATGCTGCCTTTGCTGCCTTTTTGATAAAATCGGTTGGGTTGGATTCTGCCACGGTAGCCACGTAAGGGCTGCCTGTAGCTGCCATAATCCTTGGCATATCCTTGTGGAAGAAGGTCTTACCGTACTGTTCCTTACCCACATGAGAAGTGGAACTTCTTGCACCAAGAGGTGTGGAGTAAGAAAGCTGGTAACCGGTGTTCATATAGCCACCGTTGTCATATTCAAAGATTAAAAGTCTGTGACCGCGAAGAGCGGTTCCAAGGGCAGAGCCCATACCGATATCCATGCCTCCATCACCGCTGACCATGACGAAGATAATGTCCCCCGGTGGGATTTCTCCCTTTTGCTGCTTGCGATAGCACACCTCCGCAATACCGCTTAAAGTGGCAGCACCGTTCTGGAACAGATTGTGCACATAGGGCACCTTAAAGCTTGTTTTGGGATAAGCGGTGGTTACAATCATAGCACAGCCTGTCTGGAACAGGAACACTACCGGGTCTTCGATTCCCCTAAGAAGCAGATTTAAGTTTACCGGAATCCCACAGCCCGGACAGGCACCATGTCCCGGTGCAATACGCCCCGGCATGGCAGTTACGGCATTTAAGAGTCCTCCCGTCACCTTAGCCGGCTCTCCTTCTGCACCCTTTTCTACCTTTGTTGCTCCGATATAGGTTCTTTCCGCAGTCACCGGAGCAAATAAAGGCTCATCTTCTTTGTTTGATTCTTCTCCCGAAGTCACTCCAAAATAGCCAAAGTCAGGCATAGTCTCATCCTCTGCCCAGGCAATCATTTTCTTTGCATCCTCCTTGAAGAAATCCTTTCCTCCTAAACCGTAGACCAGGCTCTTCACCTTTGCACTGCCCCCGAAACGCTGCATAGCAGCACGCACCTCCAAAGACAGATTTCCTCCACCGCCGCCATAACTGTCCTGCCTGTCCGCTACCATAATATTTGCAGCATTGCTAATCAAATCATACAGTTCTTTTCCCGGGAAAGGACGGAGTACATGCAAAGTGGCAGCACCGGCCTTCCTGCCCTCCCTACGAAGCTCTTCCATGGCCTCAATAGAGGTATCATAGGAAGAGCCAAGAAGTACCAAAATACTGTCCGCATCCTCACAGTGAGTCCCTTCCACCTTACTATATTCCCTACCGGAAAGCTCCTTATAGGAAGCAAAAAGCGCAGGCAGCAGGCGGTCAACTTCTTCCATTGCCAGATGAAGCTGATATCTGTTATTGATAATATCCGGCTCATTCATATAGGAACCTACTGTGATTGGATGCTCTAAATCCAGAAAAGGATACTCTTCCTTCTTCGCTCCGATAAATTCTTTCACCACGTCATCCTCTGCAAAACGGTAACATCTTCCCTTTTGATGACTGGTAAAGAATCCGTCATAAGCTACCACCACAGGAAGTCTCACCTGTTCCGCCAGTTTCAGGGCAATAATATTAAAATCATATACTTGCTGCACAGTACTGGCAAAAAGAATAGGCCAACCAGCATTTAAGATAAACATAATATCGCTGTGGTCGCCTTTAATTGATAAGGGACCGGATACCGTTCTGCATACCACATTCATTACCATAGGAAAGCGAGTCCCGGACTGCACCGGAAGCTGCTCAATGGCATAGAGGAGTCCATTGGCACTGGTAGCATTTACCACTCTGCCTCCTGCCACGGAAGCTCCATAGCAGATACCGGCGGCACTATGCTCTCCCTCAGCAGCTACCATCACCATGTCCGTCTCCCCGTTTGCACGCATAATGTCCAAATTCTCAGCAATCTGAGTGGAAGGAGTAATGGGATAGTACCCCATCAAATCATATCCGATCTGCTTGATGGCAATTGCTGCCATCTCATTTCCGGAAGCATATTCTACGACTTGTCTTTCCATTATACTTCTCCCCCCTCCATTCTCTCCTCTGTCAAATAAGATTCTGAAGTAATGTACCCATCCGCCCCTGATTCTTCATAGTAATCGGGTCTACGTATAAGTTCCTGATTGACAAGAAAATACTCCTTCTTAGGATGCTCTGATTCCACACCTCTCACCAGCGCATTCACCGGACACACATCCACACAACGCAGGCATCCCTTACAATGGTAGTAGTCCAGCCCCTGATTGACCATCATTTCTTTGCCTTTATATTCCCCTTTTGCAAATTGAAACACCATATCAGGACAGGCTGAATGACAAAGCCCACAGTTGATGCATCTTTCCTTGATAAATAAAGGTATATAACCCTGTCTGGAGGGTGATAAATCTGCAATTACCGTACTTCCATACCTTGGGTTAATCCCTCCGATTGGTGCCGTCACATAGCCCCACTCCTGAGCGGAAGACTCCTGTTTCTCTAAGCTGCCTTCTCCTGATACCTCTAACTCCCTGACTTCCTCATAACCTCTTCTTAAGCCTTCCAGATTACCATCCAAGGCATCCGGATATTTCTTTCCCAAAGTATCCTTGCAGATTTGTTCCCCAACCGAACTCTCCAAACCCATAATCTTCAGAATTGCTCCCAGCATCACCACATTGATTCTGGAGTGAGTCTCCATAGCAATCCTCTGAGCCTCCAAACCATAACATATACCGTAGAGTCCATTAGGAAGTTTTTGTCCGGGTTCCAGTGCTACAATCACCGCAGTTTCCTTACTACACCCCTTCCAGATAGACGCATCCTTTATCAGTGCCTGATGAAAGATCACCAGCAAATCCGGCTCCACTACCGGGAAATGAACCCTGATTTCTTTTTCCTTGGCACAATATCTGATAAAGCCCTTTACCGGAGTACCGGTCTTCTCCGAACCATAACTTGAAAAACTGCTACTGTTTAAGTCCAGATACTTTACTCCCAGCTCCCCCAACATCTTTCCACATAGATTGGCACCTAACCCACCGATACTTTCCAACCGGATTTCATAATAGTCCTTTCCTGATGTCAGCTTCTCAGCTAGTCCACACTCTTTACCCACTATGCATTTACCTCACTGAACATATCCATTCCTACAAGACAAAGCTGGCACACAAAATCCTTAGGCAGATCTTCAAATTTGGTTCCCGGCTCTATCCCCATATCCGGTGCACCTTCATCCTCATCATAAATCCATCCGCAAACATCACATACATATTTCATTATCCATACCTCCATCATTCAGCTTTATTATTGCACAATTCATCTGCCAGCATTTGAAGCTGCCGCATATTCTCTTCCTTCACAGAAGAGATAATTCTCACGATAGTTTCTAAAAAGGTCAAACCCTTACTCTTTTCCAGCATCTCCCCCATCACCTTGGCTGCAATAATCGCCCATCCACCATTTTCTATAAATCCTATTGTTCGATTACAAAAATATCTTTCTGTCAACCAGCTGATGAACTCTCTCATAAATGGAAATATTCCTGCATTGTAGGTGGTGGTAGCAAGTACCAGCTTACTGTAACGAAACGCCTGCGCTACTGCCTCCGACATATCACATCTGGCTAGATCACGAATCTCAACCTTACAGCCACGCTCCTTCAGCATCTCCTCCAAAAGCAACACTGCATTCCTGGTGTTGCCATACACGGAAGTATATGCAATCAATATCCCCTCTTCCTCCGGTTCATATCGGGACCATTTATCATATAACTCCACATAATGCCCTATATTTTCTGAAAGCACCGGTCCATGCAAAGGACATATCCGATGAACCTCCAGCTCAGATACTTTGTGTAGCAGTTTCTGGACAAACAGACCATATTTTCCCACAATACCAAAATAATAACGTCTGGCTTCTTCTACCCATTCCAGCGATACATCCAACGCTCCGAATCGTCCGAAAGCATCTGCGGAAAACAATACCTTGTCTGTAGCATCATAGGTAAGCATTACTTCCGGCCAATGCACCATAGGTGCTCCGATAAATACTAACTTATGATGCCCTAGTGATAATCTATCTCCATCTGCAACTATCATTCGGCGATCCTCAAACTCTGTTCCAAAATAATTTCTCATCATCTCAAATGCCTTGGTGGAAGCAACCAATGTGGTCTGAGGATATTCCTGAGTGAACTGTAGGATATTGGCGGAGTGATCCGGTTCCATATGCTGGATAATCAGATAGTCTGGAGTCCTCTCTTTTAGGTACTCTCGTAGCTTCTCCAACCACACTTTCCCACACTCCTTATCCACGGTATCCATCACTGCAATCTTCTCGTCCAAAATCACATAGGAATTATAGGACACACCCTGTGGCACCTTATACATTCCTTCAAACAAATCCACACTATGATCATTTACACCAATATATTCAATATCCCTAGTAATTATCATGTATCAAACCTCTATTCTTTCTGCTCATTTCTGTAGTGTCTACAATCCGGATGAATTTATGCAGGAAATAACATCATCCCACTCATTTTGTGGTGGAAGACAACTACGCCCCTTACAGACATAAAATGTGGTCTTATCATTTTTCAGCGGATACTCCTTTGTCCCGCCGCAAAAAGCATTTAACACATATCCCAAGGGAAGCCTGCAAGGATACTCGCCAAGCTCTTCTTTTTCCTTGCCTACGACAGTTATTTTCTCCGGCGGATTCAGATACTCCTGCAATGCTATCAGAAACATGGCATGCCCCGCCGGATACTCCTCCGCTTCTCTACACAAATACTTAAGCAGTCTTTCCGCGTATCTTTCGTATCGCTCATCATTGGTAATCAGAAAGAGCCTGACAAGGTTATATGCCATAACCGAATTGCCACTGGGAATTGCCCCGTCATAGGTCTCCTTGGAGCGCAGAATTAACTGTTCATTTTCCCTACCATATAAGAAAAAGCCGTCCTGCTCCTCATCATAAAAATCTGTTATTGCTTTTTCACAAAACCATATTCCCTGTTCCAGATAAGAACGCTCCAACGTTGCCTCATACAATGCAAGCAACGCCCAAATTTCATTAGCATAATCATCTAAAAAGCCCTTACCACTGCGAATTCCCTGGCGCCAACTGATGTGCAACGTATCCTCCTCGCATAGCCTGCTTTGAATAAATTCCTGCGACTTTTGCGCCATATCTAAATAACTTTTATTCTCTGTCACTCTGTACAGATGGCACATTGCGGTAATCATAAGTCCATTCCAGCTAGTCAATATTTTGTCATCCAGATGTAACTCATATCTTCCTCTTCGATAGTCATAAACGGTATTAAGATGTTTTTTACAGCAATTTCCGCTGTAATTATCATTCTTCAATAAATTCGGTATATTTTTCCCCTCAAAATTCCCTGCTTCCGTAATATCAAAATATCGATTAAATACCCCTCCTTCCGCTTCTCCAAGTAATGTCTTGATTTCCGCAGCATCCAATAAATAATACTTTCCCTCTATGCCCTCACTATCTGCATCCTGTGCACAGAAAAAGCCACCCTCATGCGACGTCATCTCCCGTGCAACATATGCAGCCGTTCTCTCTGCCACCTCAAGGTAGATGTACTTTCCAGTCACTTGATAAGCCTTACTATAAGCCATAATCAGCAATGCGTTGTCATAAAGCATCTTCTCAAAATGAGGCACCAGAAAATAGGGGTCCGTAGAATATCTGCTAAAGCCACCGCCAATATGATCAAAGATTCCTCCTCGGTACATCTGTAGCAATGTCTTTTCCACCATATTCATAGCATCTGCATTTTGGGTCATCTCGAAACACTGTATCAGAAAAAGCAGAGTGTGCGGCGTGGGAAATTTGGGTGCATTTCCGAAGCCGCCATACTTTGCATCAAAGGTACGCCTGTAGATATGAAAAGCCCTCTTCGCCAGTTGCAAGTCCGGCTCTCTTTCTCCTCCCTCTTTCCGTATTTCACGTCCTTTCAAAAAAGAGAGAACCTCCTCCGCAGTTTCCAGTAATTGCTTCCTATCCGTTTTCCACTTATTATGAACAGCCTGAAGCAAATCCATAAAACCTATCTGTCCATATTCTGCATTTTTAGGAAAATATGTGCCTGCAAAGAAGGGCTTCTGATCCGGCGTCAAAAAAATGGTTGTAGGCCAGCCACCGTTCCCGGTAAATGTCTGACACACCGCCATATAGATACTGTCAATATCCGGTCTCTCCTCCTTATCCACCTTTATAGATATAAAATGTTGATTTAAAATTTCTGCCACCTGCATATCTTCAAAACTCTCATGTGCCATCACATGACACCAATGACAGGTACTATAACCTATACTCAAAAAGATTGGCTTATCCTCCCTCCTTGCCCGTTCAAAAGCTTCCTCACACCAGGGATACCAATTCACGGGATTATCTGCATGCTGTAGTAAATATGGGCTTGTTTGATTTTTCAAATAATTCTGCATACTTCCTCACCTTCTGCCATAAATGGTTGAATATTACTATCACAAGTTAGTATGCTATTTTTACAAAAAAATAAGCAGCGATTTGTTTCTTTCAAATCACTGCTTACACATAATTTATTTTATTCTGTAATCTCCACCGAAGCTATGGTGTCAGTCACATCTACAATCGCCGGTCCATTGGCAAAAGCTTCTGTATTGTCTGCCACCTCTATCGGATCTTCATACTCAGTCTCCTCTTCATCGCCCCAAAGAGAATCATACTCTTCCTTCTCTTTCTGCATCGCCAAAGCTCCCATATTCTTCGCCGCCTGATACAATTCCATACTGTACTCCATCAGCTTCTTCTCATCGCTGGCAGGTACAATACCGCCTTTCATCAGTCTCCTGGCAACCTCCATAATCTTTCCCAAGTCCTCTACATAATCTTCCATTGCTTCGCCCTGTTGCTCCGCAGAAACCATATTGGCGGTGGAAGACCATTGGGCAAGGAGCTTATCCATATAATCCTGATACTCATTCTGCTTCTCATCCACGGCCTTAATGGTCAGCTCCAGTATTGCAGCTTCATTGGCATAAATCGTCTTTCCGTCCGTTACGGAATTCATCTTGTCTTCCAATTCCTTCTTCTGCTTGGAAAGAATTACCTGCTGCTCCCGATACGCCCTTATCTGCGTATTATAAAGTTGCCTCGCCTCTGAAATCTTCATATTCTCACATCCTTTTGAACTAACAGATACATCCTTGTATCATTCACATTGCCTTCTGCTATTGTTATCGGCATAATGCAAAAAAAATTGAGTCCACCCCCCGTAAACCATAAGTTTACGGGGCAGAATATCATAGTATTTTCTTATACAATTCCCTGAGCAGTCATAGCCGCTTCTAAGGTAGTCGCATATTTACTGGGGGTTTTGAAACATCTATTTCCATTCCTTCCAAAATCAATCTTGTGCACACATTTTCTTCTATTGTCTTTGATTTGTTTTCATAGCTATCCAAGACAGACATAACTGCATCTAATAACTCATTGCCATCTTCCTTAAGGGAAAGTAATAGTAACTTAGCTATAATCCTCGCTCCTTGCATTATCCCCAAAAGTCGTACTTACTGCTGTTCATAGCAGAATATAAGTTACCGCCTGCGTTATATGCACTGCTTAAACTCTCTACATTGGCTTCCGCATTATCCGATATTCTGGTGGATAGAAACTCCACTTTATTTACAAAGTCGCTATCTTTACTGAAAAGACCTTCCAATGTAGCAAAATCAGCTGCTTTTACCTTTTCTATATCCACAGTTGCAGTACCGTCTTTGGCAAAGGTAATTCCAACGCCTGCCAAGCTCTCTTTTGTTTCTGCCGGAGCCTCTAACAACATCTGTCTGTAAAAATCATTCATAGTGTTTGATGTTGTCCTAAGCGCCTTTAAGGTACTATTATAGCTTTCAAAAAGATTCTCAATGCTGTTATATACCTTCTGATTGTCCCCGCTTGCTTTAGCCTGCTCAAACAGACTGTTTTCTCCATTTTGCAAAAGAGCCTGTGCGGACTGTGTAAGCTGGTCAGCTTCTTTATCAAGTTTCTCATAATTGCCCTTTTTTGCAGTATTAGCGACATTCTCCTTATTTCTGTTCATCGCCTCAATCAATGGATTCGTTGCCCCATCATTCTTGATATAATCCAACAAAGTAGAGCGATTTATTGGCAACCCAGCCTGTCTTGCTGACTCATTTAGCATTTGTGTTGTAATTCTCATGCTGTTACCTCCATTTCACGCTTATTATATGTATCGTTACTTTCCCTTGCCTTTTCCATAGCAAAAGAGTGAAACACTTCAATTTGGGTGTGAAACGCCCTTATTCTGTTGTGAAGTGTTACATATCTTTTCGCTTATAAGCAGTCCCTAAAATCTGCATAGCAATTTCCATGTTATTTCCCATAACATTACCATCTATTGCAGAACCATATATTCTCTGTGCATCTGCTATATCTGCTTCAGATACAATAACCTTCTTTTCTTTCATATCACCGAAATCATTTGGATACCCCTCAAGCCAATACAAGGTATCTCCGTCCGGATATACTATCATTCCTGCACTCTTAACAGGTGGTGCTAACGCATTGATTTCTGCCTGATTCTGTGGACTGCAAAACTCCTCTATGGCACTCATTACCTTTTTCTTTAAGGCAGGATTTTCTTCCATTTTTGATAATGTGTCCCCAGAAATAGCAACATAATTCTTGCACCTGATGTCATGGGTATTAAGAAAATCCGTTACATTCCCTATACTACCGACATTTAAAGTCACATCATAAGTATCTCTAATCTCCTGTGCCAAATCTCCGCCCGTTATTTTATCAAGTAGCTCTTTGAACTCGTTGCTTTGCACGTTGGCTGCTTTGGATTGCGTATTATTTATATTGACATTTGAATTTATACTTTGTATTTCCATACTATCCAACCTTTCATTCCATACATAAAGGCACACATATTTACAACTTATCCACACCTGTCATACTACTTGTCTGGCTTATTGTCTGCTCATAAGCAGTTGTTGCAGCAGCTAGCACACCTGCATTTCCAAAAGTCCCAGACATATTCATTACTCCCTGCATCCTACTTTCAAGAAACGCACGAAATCTCTGAGCATTTTCAAATTGACTATTCAGATATTCTTCCTGTGCCAATGCCCTGTTTAACTGTGATTTCTTTTGTGCCGCCTTAGCCTGCTCCTCTAATAATTCTTCCATTTTTTCATGGCGTTTCTCCCACCATGATTCTTCATCATCTGATAAATTATCCGAATTACCACCACTTTTTACAGGTATACCTTCACCATAGCATTCTTCCGGCGAAGCACCAATGACTTGAAAACCAATCATTTTTGATCCCATTATGCCATTTGTGGAATACATCTTTCTTACCATATTCATGACAGTATTTTCCCATTCCGGATCACTTTTCATCTTTTCAAATGCCTCCTCTGTAATAATCAGTGAACCTCCAACACATGTGGAACGATACCATTCGCTCACAGGCATCTGAGACATTTCATTCATAACCCATTGCTTATATTC